>NZ_JBEZBE010000010.1:0-233599 GCF_040646935.1 Streptomyces sp. NPDC044984 | reverse complement strand
GCCCGCCTGCCCGCCTGCCCGCCTGCCCGCCTGCCCGCCTGCCCGCCTGCCCGCCTGCCCGCAGGCACGGCAGCGGCCCGGCGGGGCCACGGGGCTCCGCCGGGCCGCTCGGTCGCGGGTCAGCCGGTCCGGGGGGCCTCCCGTCCGTCCCGCGACGCCCCTCGGACGGTCGGGTCCGTCGGAGCGGACCCGACCGCCGTGCCGTCCGCGTCGTCGTCCGCGAGGTCCACGCGTCCGGGGAACGCGGTGCCGAGCAGCCGCAGCAGCGGCGCCGCCTTCACCGCCGTCTCCTCGAACTCCGCCGCGGGGTCCGACAGCGCGATGACGGCGCCGCCGACCCCGTAGCGCAGCCGGTTCCCGCTGAGCACCACCGTGCGGATGACGATGCTCAGATCCACCGCCCCGGTGAGCGAGAAGTAGCCGATGGCGCCCGAGTACACGCCGCGCGGACCGCCTTCCAGCCGGTCGATGATCTGCATGGTGCGGATCTTCGGCGCCCCCGTCATCGAACCGCCGGGGAAGGCGGCGCGCACGGCGGCGACCGGGCTGAGGTGCGGGCGCAGCCGTGCCCGCACCGTGCTCACCAGTTGGTGCACCGTCTCGTACGTCTCCACCTGGAACACCGGGTCCGCGACGACCGAGCCGACCTCCGCGCAGCGGCCGAGGTCGTGCCGGACCAGGTCGACGATCATCAGGTTCTCGGCGCGGTCCTTCTCGCAGGACGCCAGGTCCTTTGCGAACCACGCGTCCTCCTGCGGGGTGGCGCCGCGCGGCCGGGTGCCCTTGATGGGCTTGGACTCCATCACGCCGTGCCGGTCGATGCGCAGGAACCGCTCGGGCGAAGTGCTGAGCACGGCCATCGGCCCGAAGTGCAGGAACGCGGCGAACGGCGCCCGGCTCACCCGGCGCAGACGACGGTACGCCTGCCACGGGTCCAGGTCGGTGTCCGCCTCGGCCATGTTGGTCAGGCACACCTCGTACGTCTCACCGGCCGCGATCTCCTGCTGGCAGGCGTCGATCAGCTTGAGGTAGGCGTCGCGGTCGTGGCGCAGCACCACCGGCCCGGTGTCGCCGGCCGCGGGGGGGTCGCAGGGCTCCGGTTCCCAGCCCGCGACCGTCTCCAGGGCGGCGGCGGACGAGACGAGCCAGGACCGCGCGGCCTCCTCGTCGCCGTCCTCGGCCAGGGCCAGCAGATAGGTGGTGTCGGTACGGTGGTCGAGCACCAGGGCGCGGTCGGCGAAGACGAGGACGGCGTCGGGGTCGGGGGAACGGTGCGCCGCCTCCCCGTCGCACTCCGCCTTCAGTTCGTAGCCGAGGCAGCCGACCCAGCCGAGGGCGAAGTCGAAGGGCAGCTCGGGCACGTCGGTGCTCAGTCCGGCGAGGTCCCGCTCCAGCCAGGACAGGAAGGCCGACCGTTCGACGCGGGTGGTGCCGCCCCCGGTGACGGTCACGGTGCCGGCCTCCACGTCCGCCGTGGCGACCCGGGCCAGCGGACCGGAGGCGTCCCCCATCACGGACAGCTGTCCGAGGCGTCCGCCCGGGCGGCTGCTGTCCAGCCAGAACGGGTGGTCGCCGGTGCGGAACAGCCAGTCGAAGGCGACCTCCGCGTCCCAGCGGGTGCGCAGCCGCTCGACGAGGACCCGCAGCCGCCGGGGCGAACCGCCGTCTGCGGCCCGGTCACCGGCCTCGGTCCCGGCCGTCACCGCCGCCCGCCCGCCGCCCGCGCCCGTCGTCGTGCGTCCGGCCGCCCCCGTGGCGTCGGGGGACCGCCGCGGTTCCGGAACGCTCCGCGTGACGGTCGGCCCGCTCCCGCCGGGGCGGGAGCGGCCGTGCCGCTCGGTCAGCCGGCGGAAGTTCTCCAGCAGCCGGTGGCCCTCCCGGGTGCCGATGGACTCCGGGTGGAACTGAACACCCCACAGCGGCAGCGTCCGGTGGCGCAACGCCATCAGCACCCCGTCCGGCGACCACGCCGTGGCCTCGAGTTCCGGCGGCAGCTCCGTCACGGCGAGGGAGTGGTAGCGGACCACCTCCAGCGGCTGCGGCAGCCCTTCGAACAGTCCGGTGCCGTCGTGCCGCACGGCGGAGGTCCGGCCGTGACGAGGCTCGGGCGCGCGCCCCACCGAGGCGCCGTGGGCCAGCGCCATGCCCTGGTGGCCCAGGCACACCCCGAGCACGGGCAGCCGGCCCTCCTCGGCGATGCCCGCGCACAGCCCGAAGTCGGCGGGCCGGTGCGGTGTGCCGGGGCCGGGGGAGAGCACCACGTTGTCGAAGGAGTCGAGGAGTCCCCGCCGCCACGCCGGGTCGTCGTTGCGGATCACCTCGGGCTCCCGCCCGTTGACCCGGGACAGGTAGTGGAACAGGTTGTAGGTGAACGAGTCGTAGTTGTCGACGAGCAGTGTGCGCATGAGCGTTTCCTTGTCCAGGAGGCGCGTGAGCGGAAAGTGACGGGGAACGTGACGGACGCGGGTGACGGTCCGGCCGTGTGCGGGCTCTCCGGTGGTGGGTCCACCACGACTCCTGCGCCGGCCCGGGTGGCGCCGTCCGGCGGCACCACCCGGGCGGACGTCAGGACGCCGGGGCGGACCGCGCCAGGTCGAGGGCGTCGGCGATCTCGCCGTTGACCGCGGTCAGGTGCTGGGTGAGGAAGAAGTGGCCGCCGGTGAACACCCGCAGCCGGAACGGACCTTCGGTGTGGTCCTGCCAGCGCTCGGCCTCCTCGACCGTGGTGAGCGGGTCGCCGTCGCCGGTGAGCACGGTGATCCCGCAGCGCACCGTGCGGTCCGGCGGACAGGAGTACGTCTCGATGGCGCGGTAGTCGCCGCGCAGCGCCGGCAGGGCCATGCGCAGGATCTCCTCGTCGCCGAGGACACCCGCCGCGGTGCCGTTCAGCCGCTTCATCTCGGCGACGATCCCGTCGTCGTCCCGCAGGTGCACCTCCTCGGCACGCGTGGTCGACGGGCCGCGCCGGCCGGAGGCGAGGACGGTGAGCGGTCCGGCGTCCTTCTGCTCCAGCCGCCACGCCGTCTCGAAGGCCAGCGCCGCGCCCATGCTGTGTCCGAAGAACACGCAGGGCCGGTCGTCCAGCGCCAGCAACTGCTCGGCGACCAGGTCGGCCAGCCGGCCGAGGTCCTCCACGCAGGGCTCCCTGCGCCGGTCCTGACGGCCGGGGTACTGCAGCGACAGGACCTCGGCGGCCGGGGCGAACCGAGCCGAGACCGGGTGGTAGAAGCTGGCCGAACCGCCCGCGTGCGGGAAGCAGACCAGCCGTACCGCGTCGGCGTCGGCCGGGTGGTAGCGCCGCAGCCACAGGGCCCCGGTGTCGTCAGCGGTGGTCACGGTGTGAGTCCCTTCGGTGATGCCGTGGCCGGCGGTGTTCCGCCGGCCGGGCGGGTCCGCGGCGGTCCGCACGGGCGCACCTCCCGTTCGTGGACCGCCGCGGCCCGCTGTGCCCCCGGCGGGAGGTCCGGGCCTCTGGCCCCGGGCCTCCCGCCGGGAGACCCGTGCAGGGGCCGGCCCCGGGGGCCCGTCCCAGCACGGAAGTCCTTCCGTCCGCCACCGCCGCACGTGTGTCTGCCCCATGCGTGTCTGCCGTACGTGCGGCTGTCACATGTGGGTCCGTCACACGTGCGGCAGACACATGCCGAGCCGTTCGCGCGGCTCGGACCACGGACACCGCGTGTCCCGCCGGGTCGTGCGTGCCCGTCCGGGGGCGGTCAGTCCTCATGGACGGTGATCGAGCCGGACGGACACAGGTCGCCCGCGGCCCGGACCCCGTCCGCGTCCGCCTCCTCGGGCTCCTTCACCAGCAGGGTGACGATCCCGTCCTCGTCCTGGTCGAAGACCTCCGGCGCGTTCAGCGCGCACTGGCCCGCTCCGACGCACCGCTCGCTGTCGACGGTGACGCGCATGCTCGTTGCTCCTCGTGGGGGTGGGTACTCGGGCGACGGTGGGACCGGGTGCCGCCGGGACCGTCCGGCGGCACCCGGGAGCCGGTGGCCTACCAGCGCACCGGCAGCTCGTGGAGTCCGAACAGGATCCCGTCGTACTTGAAGGCCAGCTCGTCCGGCGGAACGGCCAGCTCGAGCGTCGGGATGCGTTCGAACAGCTTGCGGTAGGCGATCTCCATCTCGACCCGGACCAGGTTCTGGCCGAGGCACTGGTGGACGCCGTAGCCGAACGCCACGTGCCGGCGCTCGGAGCGGTCCGGGTTGAAGGCGTGCGGGCAGCCGAACACCTCGGTGTCGTGGTTGGCGGCCGCCAGCAGCGGAACGATGCCCTCGCCCTTGCGGATGAGCTGCCCGGCGATCTCCACGTCGTCGACGGCGACCCGCAGCGCCACCATGTCGGCCACCGAGTGCAGCCGCAGCAGCTCCTCCACCAGCCGCTCGTTGCCGATCCACTGCGGGTTCGTGAGCAGGGTGACCACACCGAGGCCGATGTTGTTGGCGGTGGTCTCGTGCCCCGCGATCAGCAGGAGCAGCAGCACGCCCGACAGCTCCACGCTGGTGAGCTGCCCGGTGGCCAGCAGCCGGCTGATCAGGTCGTCGCCGGGCCACTTCTCCTTGATGGCGATCAACCGGTTGATGTAGCGCAGCAGTTCCCGGGTGGCGGTGGCCCGCTCCTCGTCGGTGGAGGTGCGGATGGCGACCAGGGTGCGGGTGCGGGACTCGAAGAAGTCACGGTCCGCCGACGGCACTCCGAGCAGCGAGGAGATCACCAGGGACGGCACCGGCAGCGCGAAGTCGCCGATCAGGTCGGCACGGTCGCCCGCGGCGAGCATCGCGTCGATGCGCTCGTCCACGGTGCGCTCGATCGCCGGGCGCAACTCGCGGACGCGCCGCACGGTGAACTCCGGGATGAGGACCTTGCGGAACCGGTCGTGCTCGGGGGAGTCCAGCCCGACGAACCAGCCCGGGATCTGGTCCTGCTTGGGCACCCCCATCGTCTCGCCGACGTCGGGGAAGCCCTCGTTCTCCGGGTTGGCGCTGATCTTCGGGTGGGTCAGCACCGCGCGCACGTCCTCGTGCCGCGTCACCAGCCAGATCGGCACCCCGTTCGGCAGGTGGGACCGCACCAGACCGTTCTGCTCGCGGTGGCTCGCGTACTGGGACAGGGGCAGCGGTTCCTCCGGTGTGCGCCGGGGGAAGGCGACCACCGTGGGGCCGGTGCTGGTCGTCATGTCCGTTCCTTCTTCCTCTTCCTGAGGTGTCCAGGTGTCCAGGTGTCCGGGGGTGCCGCGCGATGCCGCGACCCGTAGGGGCGGCCGGTCCGCGGACGCGCCCGGGCGGTCAGTCCGCGGAGTAGAACTCCCGGACGGCACCGGTCACGTACTCCTGGTCGGCGGCGGTCAGTCCGGTGTGGGTGGGCAGGTACAGGCCGTCCTCGCTGAAGCGGTGCGCGTTCAGGGACGGCCACACCGGATCGAGGTAACCGGGCTGCCTGCTCATGGGCTTGAAGAACAGCCGGGTCTCGATGCCCCGTCCGGACAGATGCGCCCGGAGCTCCTCGCGCCGCTCGGCCCGCAGGTCGTACATCCACAGCACGTCCCGCGGCGGCATCAGTGTGATGCCGGGGATGTCCTCGAGCCCCGCGTCGTAGCGTGCCTCGATCTCCCGGCGGGCGGCCAGGATCTCGTCCAGCCGCTCCACCTGGGCCAGTGCCACGGCCGCCTGCATGGCCGTCATGCGGAAGTTGTAGGCCAGCTTCTTGTGCAGGAAGCTGTGGTCGCGGGTGAACGCCATGGCCCGCAGGTGCGCGAGCTGTTCGGCCAGCCGCGGGTCGTCGGTGAGGCAGACGCCGCCCTCGCCCGAGGTGATGATCTTGTTGGCGAAGAGCGAGAAGCACGCGATGTCCCCGACCGGCCGCACCCCGTGCGCCTCCGCCGAGTCCTCGACCACCCGCAGGTTGTACTGGTGCGCGATGTCCATCACCGCGTCCATGTCGCAGCGGCGCCCGTAGACGTGCACCGGCATCAGCGCCTTGGTGCGCGGGGTGATCTTCTCCTCGATGAGGGAGACGTCGATGTTCAGATCGTTCCCGCAGTCCACGAAGACGGGCGTCGCCCCGGTGTACGTCACCGCCCAGGCGGAGGCCACCATGGTGAACTCCGGCACGATCACCTCGTCGCCGGGACCGATGCCCAGCGCGCGCAGCGCCAGGGTCAGCGCGGCCGTGCCGGAGGAACAGGCGACGCCGTGCGCCACGCCGTTCCACTCGGCGAACGCCTCCTCGAAGCGCCGCACGTAGGGGCCCTGAGAGGAGATCCAGCCGCCGGTGACGGCGTCGGTGACGTACTCCAGTTCGCGCCCGTCCAGAGTGGGCCGGGAGACGGGATGGGTGAAAGACATGCGTCCTCGCTGCGGTGGTGCGTGCGATGGCTGGAAGAAGGGGCGGACGGTCCGGCACCGGCCGGCGGGCGGTCCGGCGTCATGGCTTCGGCAGCAGGCCCAGGATCAGGTCGGCCGCCGCCTTGCGCCCGCCGGCCGCCCGCTGGAGCGCGCCCAACCGCTCCGCCCGCTCGCGGAAGGACGGGTCCTCGACGACCCGGGTGAGCTTGTCGACGACGTCGTCCGGGTCGACGGTCTCCGGCCGGTCCAGGGTCAGGCTGATGCCGAAGTCACGGCCGCGCACCGCCTGGTCGAAGCAGTCCACCCACAGCGGCCGCACCACCTGCGGCTTACCGAAGTAGACGCCCTCGTGGTAGGCGTTGCCGCCGCCGTGCGAGAAGAACACCGACACCTTCGGGTGGGCCAGCACGTCCAGTTGGGACGGCACCCAGCTCTCCACCCGCAGATTGCCGGGCAGCGAGCCGGCCGGCGGCAGCAGGTGCTGCTGCTCCTTCGGCAGCTTCCACAGGAACTGGTGGCGGTCCGACATCCGGCGGGCCACCTCCACCAGCGCCGCGACCTCCTCGCGGGTCAGTCGGGTGATGGTGCCGAAGCCCATGTAGACCACCGACGACTGCCGCTCCAGCCAGCCGCTGAGATCCTCGTCCTCCGGGCACTCCGGCAGCGGCGGCAGCAGGGCGCCCACCAGGCGGAGCTTCTCCGGGACGTCGAAGGGGTAGTCCAGCTCCGGGATGGAGGAGCACAGCACCATCTCGGCCGCGTCCACCCGGGTCAGGGCGTTGGGCGGGGCGATGCCGAGCTCCTTGCGGATCGCGGCGTCCTCCTTGAGCACCTTGCCCATCGACGGATGCAGGAACATGAGGAGCGTCCGCCACCTGAACAGTGTGTTCGCCAGCTTCTGCCGGGGGGTCATCTCCAGCGGCAGACCGGAGTTGGGGACCGGGAAGTTCTTCGGGGTGTAGGACGCGCCGAACGGATTGTGCGAGGTCAGCACGTTGCTCGGGACGAACGGTACCGACAGCACGTACGGAATGCGGTGGGTGAGCGCCAGGTCGACACCGAAGCCGCTCACGCAGTCGATCACCATCAGCGCCGGCCTCACCTCCTCGACCACCTTCTCCAGGGCGCGGTACTTGCGCGCCTGGAGCGCCGGCTTGTACGACTGCCGGACCACGGCGCGGTGCGCCTTGAACCGCGAGGACTGCGTGACCTCCCGGTACACGGCGTCGTCCCAGGTCACCGCCGACAGCTCGGACACCACCTCGCCCAGCGAGGCGAACGACACCGCGGAGTCGGCGGCCAGCGCCGCCACGTCGTCCCGCCGGTGCTCGTCGGTGGCGAACCACAGGTCGGGCACACCACGCCGGGCCAGTTCCCCGGCCAGCACCAGCAACGGGTTGAGCAGCCCGCTCTCGGGGAGACCGACGAAGAGGATCGGCCGTGCGGCGGAGTCCATGAGGGCCCTTTCACGAGGTGACTGCCGAAGTCGCCGGCCGGCCGCGCGGGCACGGCCGGCAGACGGACAGGCAGGACGGAGTTGTCCGTGTGCGGCCCGTCGGCCGGGGCCCGAGTCGGGCGGCGCCGACCGCACCCCATCTTGATCTCACGGCCGTAACCAGGAAATCCTTAGACTTGCCCCGCGGGGCCGGGCGGGGGCACGGGTCGCACCTGCGCCGGGGGAGCCGGAGTTACCTGTACGGTGGGCGCACCGAGCGTTCCGTATCTGCCGACCACGGAGGGCTGCCCATCGGAGCGTTGTCCCGGCTCAGCACGACGCAAGGGAGACCACGTGACGAACCGGGCACGGGCCACCGGCCCGTCCCATCCCCTGGTCGGCCGTGAGGCCCACCTGGGGAAGCTCGCCGCCGGAGCCGCCGCCGCCTGTGCCGGGCAGCCCCAGCTGATCGTCCTCGACGGACCGGCGGGAGTCGGCAAGACCTCACTGCTGCGGGCCGCGCTCGACGGCGGGCCCTGCGACGGCATGACCGTGTTGTACGGGGCCTGCAGGGCGATCGACTCCGGCAGCGGGTACAGCGGTGTGCGCGCCCTGTTCGGACCGCTCAACCTCACCACCCGCCGCGGCCGTGCCTCGTCGCTGCTGGCGGGGAACGCCCGCCACGCCCTGCCCGCCCTCGCCCCCGACCGCGTCGACGGGGACACCGCGCCCGGCGCCACCTATCCCGCGCTGAACGGCCTGTACTGGCTCGCCGCCGGTCTCATGGCGGACCGACCCCTGGCGCTGGCCCTCGACGACGTCCACTGGTGCGACGAGCGGTCCCTGCGCTGGCTCGACTTCCTCCTGCGCCGTGCCGACGGGATGCCGCTGCTCGTCGTGCTCGCCCAGCGCACCGCCGCCGAGCGCACGGCCGGCCCGGCGCTGACCGACCTGGTGGCCCACCACCGGTCCCTGGCGCTGCACGTGCCGGTGCTCTCGGCCCGCGACGTCGAGACACTCGTCCGCCGGACCTTCCCCGGGGCTCCGCCGCAGCCGTCGTTCGTCGACGCCCTCACCGCCGTGACCGGTGGCAGCCCCCTGGAACTCCAGCGGATCCTGCACAAGTTGCGCACCACCGGGGTGAGTCCCGACGACACGGGCGCCCGGCGGGTCACCGAGCTCGGCGGGCGGGCCGTCGCCACCGCCGTGCGCGAGGCACTGGACGGCCAGCCGGCCGGAGTGCGCGAGGTGGCCCGGGCCCTGGCCGTGCTCGGTCCGGAACGGCCCGAACACCTCGCCGCCCTCGCCGGGGTGTCCGCCGTGCAGGCCGAGGAGGCCGTGGACGTCCTGCGCCGCTTCGCCCTCGTCCAGCCCGACCGGATCGAACCGGTGCACGACCTGGTGCGTGCCGCGGTGCTCTCCACGGTCGGCCCCGCGGCCCTCGCCGATCTGCGTACCCGGGCCGCCCAACTGCTCAGCGACGTCGGACGGCCCCCCGAGCAGATAGCGGGCCAGCTGCTGCTCCTCCCGCGGGCCGACCAGCCGTGGATGACCGCCGTCCTCCTGGACGCCGCCGCACAGGCGGAGCAGCGAGGGGCCCCGGAGGCCGCCGCGCGCTACCTGGAGCGCGTCATGGAGACCGGGTCCGACACACCGGAGATCCGGATGCGGCTCGCCGGAGTCCTCTGCGAGACGGACCCGGCCCGCTCCCTGACCCTGCTGCACGAGACACTGGCCCTCACCGGCGACGTCCGCATCCGCGCGACGATCGCGGTCCGGCTCGCCCTGATTTGTCTGCGCGTCCAGCGGTCACCCGAAGGCGCCCGCGTACTGACCGAGGCCCTGGACGCCCTCCACGCCGCGCTCGGCACCGATCCCGAACCCGCCGACCGCGAACTCCTCACCCTGGCCGAAGCCACCCTCCTGATCGTCGGCGCCGACGAGAAGAGCACCCTGCCCGCGGTGCGCGAGCGGGCCGCTCTGCTGCCCCCGCCGCCCGGGGACACGCCCGCCCAGCGCCAGCAGCTCGCCATGCTCACTGTGCTCACCGCGACGGACGGTCGCTCCGCCGCCGAGTCGGTCCGCCAGGCCCGGCGTGCCCTGCGCTCCCCGGGCACGGAACTCGGCGCGTGGTCGCTGCTGCCCGCCTCCCTCGCGCTCTCCCTCGCCGACGAGACCGGTGAGGCACTCGACGCGCTGGAGACGGTGCTGCGCGACAGCCGGCGGACCGCGGCGGTGTGGACGTACGTCCTCGCGCTCTCCACCCGCGCCTTCGTCCACCTCGACCAGGGCGGCGTCCCCCAGGCCCTGGCGGACGCCCAGAGCGCCCTCGACCTGCTCGGGGAGGGGAACTGGAGCGAGGGCGCCGTCCTGCCGCAGATCGCCTGCGCGCTCGCCCTCACCGAACACGGTGAGCCCGACCGTGCCGAGGAGGTGCTCGGCACCATCAAACGCCCGCGCATCGAGGACTTCGCGTGGGAGTACCACTGGTACCTCATGGCGCGGGCCCGGGCACGGTACGAGTGCGGCGACCCGGAGAGCGCTCTCGGACTGCTGCGCACCTGCGGGGACTCCCTGGACCGGGCGGGACTCGTCAACCCGGTCCTGGCCCCCTGGTGGCTGGACGCCGCCTGTCTGCTGGCGGAGTCGGGCCGCTTCGACGAGGCCCGGGCGGCGGCCGGCCACGGCGCCGGACCCGCCGAACGCTGGGGAACCCCGCGTGCCCTGGGCTACGCCGCCCTGGCCCGCGGCGTCGCCACGCCCGGCCCGGAGGGAACCGCCGCGCTCCGGGAGGCGGTGCGCCGACTGGCGGCCTCGCCGGCCCGCGCCGACCACGCCCGTTCGCTGCTGCTGCTGGGCCGGGCCCTGCTGGCCGACGGCGCGCCGGGCGAGGCGCGCGAACACCTGCGGGACGCGGTCGCGCTCGCCCGCCGCTGCGGCTGCGTGGCGCTCGCCCGGCGGGCCCGCGAGGAACTGGTCGGGGCCGGCGGCAGGATGCGCGAGGTCACGGTGTCACTGCTGGACATGCTGACCGGTACCGAACGCACGGTGGCCACGCTGGCCGCTTCGGGAATGACCAACAGGGAGGCCGCGGAGTCCTTGTTCGTGACGGTGCGCACGGTGGAGCTCCACCTCACGAGCGTCTACCGCAAACTCGGGATCACCCGCCGTGCCGAACTCGCGGGCGCCCTGCACGTGGACACCCCGCCCGCCCCCGGTCTCCGCGAGGGGCACACCGGACCCGATGCGCTCCGGTGAGGCCACGCCGGCACAAGGCGATCCGATGAACGTCCCGGACCGGGCGGGCGGGGAAGAGCGTGGGCGTCCCCACCGCGGCGGGCCGGCGCTCGCCGACCTCCCCCTCCTGGAACGCGACCGCGAGCAGGCCGTGCTGTCCGCCGTGATCGGAGAGCTGCGGTCGGGCCGCCCGGCCGTGGTCACGGTGACGGGCGAACCCGGTGCCGGGCAGGGCGAGTTGCTGCGATGGGCGGCCCGGCACGCCACCGAGCGGGGACTGCGCGTCCTCACGGCCCGCGCGACACCCGCGGAACGGGATCTGCGCTACGGCGTGGTCGGCCAACTACTGGCAGGGCAGGAGGAGTTCGCCGGCCACCTGCCGCATCTCCTCCTCGGCCAGGACGGGCCCGGCCGGTTCCCGGGACTCACCCGTCTGCTCACCGTGGCCCGCGACCGGCCCGTCCTCCTGGTGGTGGAGGACATCCACCAGCTCGACCCCGACTCGCTGCGCTGGCTGGAGGCCCTGATACGCCGGCTGCCCCGTACGCCGCTGGCCGTGCTCACGAGCAGCATCCGCACGGCGGACCTCGGCCTCGACTGGTGCGCGGGAAGCCCGCTCACCGGCTCGGCCACCACCGTCGAACTGGCACTGCCCGGCCTCACCCGGGCCGGGACGGCCGACGCCGTGCGGGCCGTCTGCGGCACCCTCGGCGACCGCTCCTTCGTCGCCGCCGTCGCCGACGCGACCGGAGGCAACCCTACCGTCGTACGCGACACCCTGCGCCGCTTCGCCCGAGCGGGGTACCCGCCGGACACCGATCACGTGGAGCACGTCCGTGCCATCGCGGCCCACGTGATCGGCGAGCACGCCGCCGCGGCGCTCGACGGGGTGCGGGACCCCGTCGCCCTCGACGTCCTGCGCGCCCTCGCGGTCTGCGACGACCTCCTCGACTTCCCGCTGGTCCTGGCCCTGGCCGGGCCTGGCGCCCTGCCCGAGACCCGGCTCCGCGCCGCCCTGCTGGACAGCGGTCTGGTCACCGCGTGCGACGGCCGGTTCCGGGTGCGCGGTCCGGTGGCGCGCGCCCGCGTCATCGAGGAGATGCCCGCCGCCGAGCGTGCCGACCTGTACGCACGCGCCGCCGAACTGGCCCACCGGGCGGCCGCGGACGACCAGGGCATCGGCGACCTGCTGCTGCCGGCCCGCCCGGTCGGCGCCCCGTGGGCGGTGGACACGCTGTGCCGGGCGGCCGCCGCCGCGCTCCGCGGTGGCCGCCGCGACCGTGCCGCCGCCTATCTCTCCCGGGCCCTGACCGAACCGCTGTCCGAGGAGGCCCGCATCCGTGTCCTGCTCCGACTGGCCCGGGTCGAGCTGGTGATCGCGCCCGTCGCCGCCGGGCGCCGCATGGGCGGCATCATCCGCGAACCCGGAGAGGTGGCCGCGGCCTTCCGGGCACGGGCCGGCGACCTGTGTCTCCTCGGCGGTGACACGGACACCACCTGGCGCGCCCTCGCCGAGTTCCTCGTCGACGGCCGCCCGGACGGGGGCCGGGGGGCACCGTCCGAGCCGGGGCCGGCGGAGGCGGCCACCACCCGGTACGAGGAGATCACCGCCCTGTTCCGGGCGGCGCAGCCGTTGCGCCGGGCGTCCGCCGAGATCTCCTTCCCGCCCGCACCGGACCTGCCCCGCGCGTCGCGGAACCCGGCCGTGAACGGCGTGCTGGCGTGGGAGGCCGTCGTGCGGGGCGCCGATCGCGAGGAGGCCCGCGGACAGGCCCGTGCGGCCCTGGCCCCCGACCCCTCCGGCCGGCCCCCGCTCACCGTGCCCAGGCTGCTGGCCTGCCGCACGCTCCTGCTCACCGAGGACGGGGAGGAGGCCGAGGCACACCTGTGCGCCCTGCTGGCCGAGGCCCACCGCGAACGCTGCTCCGTGACCGTCGCCCAAGTGCTCGGCCTCCGCGCCGAACTCCACCTGAGGCACGGCCGTCCCGACTCCGCCGCCCGCGACCTGGCCGCCGCCGACCTCGAACTGCCCCCGGACAGCAGACACCCGCTGTCCTACCCCTACTGGACGACGCTCGGCATCCTCACCGACCTCGCCAACGGCCGGCCGGACCGGGCCCGCGCCGCCGCCGGACGCCCCGTGCCGTCTCCCGCCGAGGAGTCCGTGAGCGGTGCGCAACTGCTTTTCGCCCGTGGCCTGCTGGCCCGGGCCGACGACGACCCCCACCGGGCCCGGTCGCTCTTCCGGGCCTGCGGGCGCTGGTTCCTGCAGCACGGCTGGACCAATCCGGCGCTCCTTCCCTGGCGCTCCCAGGCCGCCGAGGCGGCCCACGCCCTCGGCGACGCCGCACAGGCCCTGAGGCTGGCGCGCGAGGAACTCGAACTCGCCGAGCGCTGGGGCGCGCCCGGTGCGATCGGCGCGGCCCAGCTCTGCCTCGCCACGATGAACGGTGAGGACCGCCTCCAGCGGCTCCGGTCGGCCGTCGACAGCCTCGGTCGGGCTCCCTCCCGGATCGCCTACACGCGGGCGATCGTGACCCTGGCCTCCGTCAAGAGCGGCGAGCCCGACCGCGCGACGGCCGTCGCCGCACCGGTGACCGGCTGGGCCGGCACCGAAAGCGCGGGACTGCCCGGCGCCGCGGTACGGCGGCCACGCGTTCCCGCGCCCCCGCAGGCCCTCGCCGACATACCGGCGCCCGCGTGGCGGACCCTCTCACCGGGGGAGCGGGCCGCCGCCGCGCTCGCCGCCCGGGGTTTCGCCAACCGTGAGATAGCCGCCGCGCTGTCGGTGACCACCCGCACCGTGGAGCTGCGCCTCAGCGGTGTCTACCGCAAGCTTCGCATCCGGGGGCGCGACGACCTGCGCGCCCTGGTCCAAGGCACGGAGGACGACTGACCGCATGTTGCTGGAGCGCACCACCGAAACGTCCCTGGTCGACGCGGCGCTGGCCGCCGCCGGCCGGGGCAGGCCCTCCCTGATCCTGGTCACCGGCCCGCTCGGCATCGGGAGGTCGGCCCTGCTGCGGTCCCTGCCCGCGCTCGCCGACGGCCACGACGACATCCGGGTGCTGCGGGCCAACGCGGCGCCCATGGAACAGGACTTCGCCTTCGGAGTCGTGAGGCAGCTCTTCGAGAGCCTGCTGTCCGAGTCGTCCGAGGACACCCGCGCCCGCTGGATGGACGCCCACGCCTCCTTCGCCCGGCACGTCTTCGCCGACGACAGCGCCTCACCCGGAGCGGACCAGGCCGCCGCGGCCACCGAGGCGGTCCTGCACGGCCTGTTGTCCCTGCTGGCCAACGTCAGCGCCGACGGCAGGCTCCTCGTCCTCGTCGACGACCTCCAGTGGTCCGACGTGCCTTCCCTGCGCTGGCTCACCTACCTCGCCAAACGGCTGCACGGCCTGCGGGCCGTCGTCGTGTGCGCCCTGCGCGACGGGGACCCCCGCACCCACCACACCCTGGTGCGGGAGGTCAGGGAGGCCGCCACCCAGTCCCTCCGGCCCGCGTCGCTCAGCCTCGACGCCACCCGCGAGCTGGTGCGCGGGCACTTCGGTGAGCCCGGCGACGACACCTTCGTCCGCGCCTGTCACGAGACGGCCGTCGGCAACCCCCTGTTCCTGATGTCCATCCTGCTCGGCATGGAGCACGCCGGCCTGCGGCCGCTCGCCGAGCACGCCGACCGGGCGCGGTCGCTGCGCCCCTCGCAGTTGCGCAAGCGCCTCGCCGGCATCCTGCGCACCCAGGCCCAGCCGGTCCGTGACCTCGCGGCCGCCATCGCGGTGCTCGGCGACCACGTCGACCCTGACAACGTTGCCCATCTGGCGCGCCTGGACTCCGTGGGCTACCCGGCGGCGCTGCGCACCCTGGCGGATCTCGGACTCGTCGCCGCGGACGGCGAGCCGCGCTTCGTCCACCGGGTCGTACGGGACGCCGTCGAGTCGACCCTGACCATGGTCCAGCGCGAGCAGCTCCACGACGAGGCGGCCGCGCTGCTCTACACCTCCGGCCGCCCCGCCGAGCAGGTCGCCGCACAGCTCACGGCCGTCGTCACCCGCCACCAGCCCTGGACCGTGGACGTCCTGCGGTCCGCCGCCGACACCGCCCTGCGCCGGGGCGCCCCCGACGCCGCGGCCCGCTACCTGCGGCGCGCCCTTCTCGACAGCGCCGCGCAGGGCACCGACCGGGCCCGCCTGCTCGTCGAACTCGGCACCGCCGAACGTGTCTTCGACCCACCGGCCTGCGAACGGCACATCGCTCAGGCGATCAGCCTGCTGCCCGAGGCGCGGGACCGTGCCGCGGCGGTGCTGCGCATCGCACCCACCCCCCTCGGCCCCGCCCCGTCCGGTGTGGTCGACCTGCTGCGCCAGGCCGCGGAGGGACTCGGGCCGGCCGCCGCGCTCACCGGAACCGATCGCGACCTCGCCCTGCGCCTGGAGGCCAGGCTGCGCCACTGCGCCTACGAGGATCCCTACGAACTCGCCGACGCCGCCGAACGCCTGCGGCGCCTCGGCCCCCAGCCGCCGTTGGACACCGGCGGCGAGCGTGAACTGACGATCGCCCTGCTCCTCGCGGCCACCTTCGGCGTCGGCCTGCCGGCCGCGGACGTGGTCCGTCTGGCGGAACGCGTCCTGGACCGGGAACCGGCGACCTCCGCCCGCGTCCAGTCCACCCTTCCCCTGGTGGTCATCACCATGGTCGCCGCCGACTCCGTGGAGGCGCTCGACTCCTGGCTCGCCGTCGAGTACCGGGCCCGGGAACAGCACACCACGCCGACCGACGCCCTGGTGCACATCGAACGGGCCCTGATCCACATCGCCCGGGGCCGGCTCGACCAGGCCCGCGAACAGTCCGAGACCGCCCTGCGCATGACCGAGGCCGACCGGCACAGTCTCGGCACGGTCGCCACCCTCGCGCACGCCATGGTGGCGCTGGAGACCCGGGATCCCGCACTGGCCCGACGCGTGGTCCGGCGCGCCGAACGGATCCGTGGCGAGGGTCTGACCGTCACCGCGATGCTGCGTCTGCTGCAGGCCGCCGGTGACGTGGCGGCCGGCGACCTCACCGGAGCGCTGGACTCCCTCCAGTCCTGCGGCCGCCGCCTGGACGCCGCCGGCTGGCAGAACCCGGTGCTGTTCCCCTGGCGTCCCTGGGCCATCGGGGTCCATCGCCGCCTCGGAGACCTCCGTGCCGCGCGTTCCCTCGCGGAGGAGGAGCACGCCCGGGCCGAACGGTGGGGGGCGCCGGTGGGTCTGGGCCGGGCGCTGCGCCTGCTGGGCCGGCTGGAGGAGGGCGGCCGGGGAACGGCTCTGCTGCGTCAGGCGGTCACCGTACTGCGCGGCTCCGCCCATCAGCTGGAACTCGCCCGCGCCCTGCTCGCACTCGCCGAACGTCTGGGCGGGGGAGTGGAGGCGGAGGCCATGGCGCGGGAGGCCGCCACGCTGGCCACCGCGTGCGGTGCGCCGTGGCTGGTGGAGCGCGCAGCCGTCGGCGGCGGGCCGTCGCTCTCCGCCGTCCCCGCCCCGCAGTCCGTCCTCACCCGCACCGAACGCCGGGTCGCCGCCTTCGCGTGCAGGGGTCTGACGAACCAGGAGATCGCCGAGACCATGGGAGTCAGCTCCCGGGCGGTGGAGAAGCACCTCACCCATTCCTATCGGAAACTCGGTATCGCCGGCCGACGAGAACTGATCGCCCTGATTTCCGGCACATAAAAGGTATTCGACCCCGGAGGGTGAGCCCTTCCCGAACGCCCGGAAACGGTGTGCGGAATTCAATCACCGTGCCCGGGCGTTTCCGTGTGCCGGGCCCGCGGTGTGGCGAGGTCCCCGCCCGCGGGCCGCCCGGCCGCCCGCGGCGGGCCCTGCCGCCCCCGCCGGGCCGCTCCCGTCGACCCAGCGTGCCGACCGCACTCCTCTGCGTGTTCCCGCCAGGGGTTTTGTCGTGGTGCGAGCAGTCTGCCCGCTCGCGGTCGCCATGGGCGCACCGAACCCCCGGGCACCGAACCCCTTCGGTACGGGACCGTACCTGCCGAAGGGCCGACCACAGTATTGGCGGGCCGGCCCCGCTTCACATTGACCTGCGGATACCCGTCTCCGTAATCTCCGCATCATTCACTCACCAGCACGGCCTTTCAGAGGCATCGGGCACTTCCGCGTCCTCTCCGAAAGGCGTCCGTGTTCTTGGTTCCCTTGCCACCACGCAGAAGGGTCTGAGTCCCTTGACGCTCTCCCCCCACGACCTCGTCATGGATCGTCCGCACGCCGCCGACGGGCCCGAGGCGCTGGACGCCGCGGCCGCCGGCGTGCACGGGTCCCCCGCCTCGGTGGCCTGTCTGGACCCCACCCTGACCATCCAGCAGGTCAATCAGGAGTTCGACCGCCGGTTCGGCGGTCCCGCGGAGGACCTCTGCGGCCGGCCCTTCTGCGACCTGGTGCACCCCAGCGTCCGTCAGCCCCTGATGCGGCAGTTCTCGCGCGTACTGGAGGGCAAGGGGCACCGGTTCGCCACCGAGGTCATCACCGTGGGCCAGGACACCGCGCACACGCTTCCGATGACCGCGATGGCGGTGCGCGGCGGCCACATCCCGGACGTCGCCGCGATTTTGGTGATGCTGCCCGCGGCGGACGGCGAGAGCGCGGACTCCGGGGTCGTGGTGCCCCGGAAGAAGCTTCTCAGCGAGGTGGACGCCCGCATCCTCGAAGGCATAGCCGCCGGTGTCTCCACCGTGCCGCTCGCCTCCCGCCTCTACCTCAGCCGCCAGGGAGTCGAGTACCACGTCTCCGGTCTGCTCCGAAAGCTCAAGGTGCCGAACCGGGCCGCCCTGGTGTCCCGGGCCTACTCCATGGGCGTGCTCAAGGTCGGCACCTGGCCGCCGAAGGTCGTCGAGGACTTCGTCAAGTGACTCCGGTACCCGCCGGCCGGCGCGCGCTCCGCCGGGGCGGCGACCGGTGCCCCCTCTCTCCCCGGCGGGTGGCACGGTGGACTCCATGACCGAACTGAACGGCTCGCCCGCCGACCCGGAGGCGCTGCGGACC
This sequence comes from Streptomyces sp. NPDC044984, assembly GCF_040646935.1. NCBI lineage: Bacteria > Bacillati > Actinomycetota > Actinomycetes > Kitasatosporales > Streptomycetaceae > Streptomyces > Streptomyces sp. NPDC044984. The sequence continues at coordinate 215,549 of NZ_JBEZBE010000010.1, read as the reverse complement.
CTGGCCCTGACCAACTACGGTCACTTCACCACCATGGTGGTCGAGGACGGCCGGGTCCGCGGACCGGAACTGCACCTCGACCGTCTGGCCCGCGACTGCCGTGTCCTCTTCGACGCGCCGCTCGACCTCGGACGGGTGCGGGCCTGGGCGCGCCGGGTGGTGCCGGTGACGGGTCGGTGCACCGTGCGGATCACCGTCTTCGATCCGGCCCTCCACCTCGGCGACATCGCCCGGGACGCGGACCCGCAGGTGCTGGTGACGGCCAGGCCCGCGCCCGCCGCCGGGGCGGAGCCACTGCGGGTGAGGTCCGCCGTTCACCTCCGGGACCTGCCGGAGGTGAAGGGTGTCGGTCTGTTCGGCGTGCTGCGGCTGCGGCGCGAGGCACGCAGGGCCGGCTTCGACGACGCCCTGTTCACGGACGGGGACTCGACGGTGCTGGAGGGCAGCACCTGGAACGTCGGCGTGGTCCGCGAGGGTCGGGTGGTCTGGCCCGACGGCCCGGTCCTGGCGGGCACCGCCCGTGAGCTCCTGCGCCGCGCCGGGGCCGGGACGACCGCCCGCGTCGCATTGCCGGAACTGGCCGCGTGCGAGGCCGTGTTCGCGACCAACGCCGCCGTCGGGGTGGTCCCCGTCACCAGGGTGGACGACCTCGTGTTCCCCGCCGATCATCCGGTGGTGACCGGCCTCGCCGAACGCTACGCGTCGCTCCCGGCCGAGAGGCTGTAGTCCGCACGCGCCCCGGCCCGGGGCGCGTGCGCGCCAAACCGTTGACATGTGTACATCAAAGCGAAACGCTTGAGAGCGCTCTCACTTCCTTCCCCCCACCGACGAAGTCGAACGGAGGCAGAGCATGCTCCGATTGCTCGGACGCCGCGTCCTGACCGTGGGGACGGCCATCGCCTCGGTGATCGCCGGCTCACTGCTCACCGCGGGGGCCGCCGCCCCCGCCCACGCCGCGGTCCCGGACACCATCCCCCTGCAGATCACCAACAACTCCGGCCGCGACGAGCCGGTGTACGTCTACAACCTCGGCACCCAGCTGTCGACCGGCAGACAGGGCTGGGCCGACGCGAGCGGCACCTTCCACCCCTGGCCCGCGGGCGGCAACCCGCCCACCCCCGCGCCCGACGCCTCGATGACGGGCCCGGCGGCAGGACGGTCCACGACCATCCGCGTCCCCAAGTTCTCCGGCCGCATCTACTTCTCCTACGGCCAGAAGCTCGTGTTCAAGCTGACCACCGGCGGCCTGGTGCAGCCGGCCGTGCAGAACCCGTCGGACCCCAACCGCGACATCCTGTTCAACTGGTCGGAGTACACGCTCGACGACTCGGGCCTGTGGCTCAACAGCACCCAGGTCGACATGTTCTCCGCGCCCTACTCGGTGGGGGTGCGGCGCGCCGACGGCAGCACGGCGAGCACCGGCCGGCTCAAGTCCGGCGGCTACCACGCGGTCCTCGACACCCTCAGGGGACAGTCCGGAGGCTGGGGCAACCTGATCCAGACCCGCTCCGACGGCACCGTGCTGCGCGCCCTGTCCCCGCTGTACGGACTGGAGACGGGCGCCCTGCCGGCGTCGGTCATGGACGGCTACATCAACCGGGTCTGGCAGAAGTACGCCGGCTCCACCCTGACCGTCACGCCCTTCGCCGACCGGCCGGGCGTCAAGTACTACGGCCGGGTCTCGGGTGACGTCATGAACTTCACCGACAGCGCGGGAGCCGTCGTCACCAGCTTCCAGAAGCCGGACGCCTCCTCCGTCTTCGGCTGCCACCGGAGGCTCGACGCCCCCAACGACCAGGTGCGCGGCCCGATCTCCCGCACCCTGTGTGCCGGATTCAACCGTTCCACGCTCCTGACCAACCCCAGCCAGCCCGACTCCGGCTCCGGCGGCTTCTACCAGGACCCCGTCACCAACCACTACGCCCGCGCCGTCCACGCGCAGATGGCCGACGGCAAGGCGTACGCCTTCGCCTTCGACGACGTGGGCCACCACGAGTCGCTCGTCCACGACGGCAACCCGAGCCAGGCCTCCCTCACCCTCGACTCCTTCAGCTGACCGCCCCCGTGCGGGGACACCGGGCCGGTGGCGGAGCGCGGACGGGCGACGCCACCGGTACGGAGGGGGACGGCGGTCAGCGCGGCGGTACGGGCCGCACGGCCAGGACGGCGATGTCGTCGTCGCTGTCGGCGCCCAGCCCGATCAGCAGCTCGTCGCAGAGCACCTCGAGCGGCTCCCGGGCCAGCGCGGAGGCATGCCGGCGAAGTCGCTCCATGGCGTCGTCCAGGTGCTCCGCGCGGCGCTCGATGAGGCCGTCGGTGTACAGCAGCACCGTCGAGTGCGCCGGGACGGCGTTGCTGCCCTGAGGGCGGACCATGCCGGGTTCCACCCCGAGCAGCAGCCCCGCGCCGTCCTCCAGGTAACGGGTGCGGCCGTCCGGGTGGATGAGCAGCGGCGGCAGATGCCCGGCGGAGGAGTGCACCAGCTCCCAGGGCCCGTCCTCGGGGCCCTTGACCAGCGCGTAGATACAGGTGGCGGTGGACTCGCGGTACAGACCGTGGTTCGCCAGGTCCAGGCGGCGCAGCACGGTCTCGGGCGGCTCCTGACGGTCCATGGCGATGCCCCGCAGCATGCTGCGCAGCTGGCTCATGGCGATGGCCGCGTCCAGGTTGTGTCCGGTGACGTCACCGATGACCAGCGCCGTGTGGCCGTCCGGCAGGACGAAGCTGTCGTACCAGTCGCCGCCGACCTGCGCGGTGGCCGAGGAGGCCGCGTACCGGGCGGCCAGCCGCAGATGGCCGACCTCCGGCAGCCTGGGCAGCAGCGAGCGCTGGAGACGTTCGGCGATGTTGCGCGTCTCCTGGTAGAGGCGGAGGTTGTCCACGCCCAGGGCGAGACTGCGCACCAGGTCGTGGATCAGCGGCAGGTCCTCCTCCGTGAACGGCGTGTCCCGTCCGCGGCGGGCCACCGTCAGGGCACCGATGATCTGCCGGCGGGCCCGGAGCGGGGCGACGACCGCGCTGTCCGCTCCCATGGTCCGGAACAGCCCCAGGTAGTGGGCGTCCAGAGGACTCGCGACCTGACTGGGCGACAGCGGCTCGGTGAGCAGCAGCGGGCCCGCCCCGCGCAGCGCACGGGCCAGGGGCCCCCGGGCGGCGTCGGACACCGGCGGAAGCCGGCCCTCGTACTCCTCGGGCCAGGGGCCACGGGAGGAGCGGTGGGCGATCGACATCCGCTCCACCTGGGCGTTCTCCGTGAACAGGTCCACCGCGCACCAGTCGGCGAGCCGCTGGGTGAGGATCCGGCCCACCTGCTCCAGGCCCTCGTTCAGGTTCGGCGCGTTGCTCAGCGCGGCCGCGGTGTCGGCCAGCAGCGACAACCGCTCCAGCGCGGACCGGTCCGCGTCCCGGCCGGGGGCTCCGGCGGCCGGGACGGGCGGCCGCTCCGGTTCCCGCCGTGCCGTGGACCGGACGCGGCCGGGCGGGTGCGCGGAGGAACCGGAAACCGCCGCCCGCGGGGCGAGCTGGGCGACGAAGACGGTGCGGCCGTCGGCCGTCTCCTGCGGCTGGATGAACAGCCGTACGGGAACCAGGCGGCCGTCGCGGTGCAGCGCGGGGAGCGGCACCGAGCGGCCCAGGATCCGGGGCTGCCCGCTGAGCAGCAGGGACGTGAACGCCGCGATGTGCCGCCTCCGCAGGTGCTCGGGGACCAGCGTGGTGAGCGGCCGCCCGACGAGATCGTCCGCGTGCCAGCCGAGCATGTCCGCCGCCGGCCCGTTCGCCGCGATGATCAGGTTCCGCTCGTCGGCGGCGAGCGTCGGGACCGTGCTGGCCCGCACCTGCCCGGCGTCCCACGCCACCAGTTCCGAGGGACTGGTGGCGGGGTCCCCGGGCACCACCGTCCACGCCGTGGGAAGCGCCCCGGCCAGCTGGCCGACGATCTGGTCGAACAGCCACTGGTGGAAGAGGCGCTGGCGCGGCAGCGCCGGGAGGATCAGCAGGCGCTCCTCCCGGGCGCTCTCCTCGGCCAGGTCGAGCACCGCGCGCAGGATCTGCACCGACGGCTCGGCGTCCGGCGGCACCGTCAGGGGCAGCGAGCGGATGGCCTGCTCGGAGGGCTGCTGCCGCAGCGCGGCCGTCACGGCCGCGGTGATCAGATGGCTCATGTCCAGCGCGACGGCGAGGTCTTCCGGGGGGACGCCGGGATCGTGACCGGTGTGCACGGCCAGGGCGACCTCGCGCAGCAGGGCGTGCCGGTGCTGCTGGGCCGCGGTGTAGAGCGCCGCCGGCACGTCGAGCAGCGTCACCGTGGCTCCCGGGCCGGAGGGCGCCACGACGGGCTCCCAGTCCCCCGGATGCCGGGGCGGTCCCCCGGGCCGCAGCTCGAACCACACCGTCTTGCCGTCGGCGTCCGTCTCGACGCCCCGCCGCGACGACAGCTTCGCCACCAGGGGCAGACCCTGTCCCGAACCGGCGTACGGCGGGCATCCGTGCGGCACGAGCCCGCGGTCCGGCCGGCGGTCGCGGACCCGCACACGGACCGTGCCGCCGTCGACGCGGGCGGCCACCTCGACCTCGGTGCGGGCGTGCAGGACGGCGTTGGTCACCAGCTCACTGACCAGCAGCTGAGCCGTGTCCACCAGGTCCGGCGCGGCGTCGCCGAGGGCGGCCCGCACGAACCGCCGGGCCTCCGCCACACTCTCCGGAGCCTGGGGGAAGCGGCGCGATGACGTCCCGCGGGCCTTGAGGTGGTCGCCCATGACCTCAGTCTGCCTCACCGGACCGGTCGTTCCTCGGCCGACACGGTGCGACCCCCGCCGGACGTCCCGCCCGAGCGGGTACCTGACGATCATCCTGAACGGCGGGCCCCATAAGGTGCCTCCATGTCTGCCACGTTGAACGCGGGGAGAACCCGCGCCGCGCTGCGTACGTCGGCGCGTGTCTCCGGTGAGCTGCTGCTGGTCCTGGTGGGGGCGGCGGTGGTGCTGTGGGTCCTGGGCCGGATGTGGTCGGTGGCCTGGCCGCTGATAGTCGCCCTCCTCCTCACCACGCTCACCTGGCCCCCGACCCGTTTCCTGCGCCGTCGCGGTCTGCCCGCCGCGCTCGCCGCGGCCCTGGTGACCGTGCTGTTCCTGCTGGTGGCCGCGGGCACCGTGGCGCTGATCGCGGTGCCCGTGGCGTCGGAGTCCGGCGAGCTGGCCGACGGCGTCGTCGAGGGCGTCGAGAGGCTGCGCGAATGGGCCGCCGGGCCGCCGCTGAACATCGACGACGCCCAGATCGCCGGTGCCTTCGACACCGCGACCGCTCGCATCCAGGACAGCGCCGGTGCCATCGCCACCACCGCGGTCACGGGCGTGAGCACCGTTTTCAGCGGTGTGGTCACGGCCGTACTGGCGCTCTTCCTGATGTTCTTCTTCCTCAAGGACGGCCCGCGCTTCCTGCCGTGGCTCGGCCGGCAGCTCCCCGGCCGGCTGGCCACCGACGTCCCGGTCGTGGCCGAGCGGTGCTGGCTCACCCTGGGCTCGTTCGTACGGTCCCAGGCGCTCGTCGGCCTGATCGACGCCGTACTGATCGGCCTGGGCCTGTGGATCCTCGACGTCCCCCTGGTGCTGCCGCTGTCGGTGCTGACCTTCGTGTCCGCGTTCGTGCCCATCGTGGGCGCCCTGTTCGCCGGCTTCGTCGCGGTGCTGATCGCGCTGGTCTCCAACGGCCTGACGGACGCGCTGATCGTGCTGGCCATCATCGTCGTGGTGCAGCAGCTCGAGGGCAACGTGCTCCAGCCCATGATCCAGAGCCGCGGTCTCGGACTGCACGCGGCGGTCGTCCTGCTGGCGGTGACGCTCGGCGGCAGTCTGACCGGCATCGTCGGCAGTCTGCTCGCCGTACCGGTCGCCGCCCTGATCGCGGTCGTCTGGAACTACCTGCGCGAGCAGCTCTCCGACCCGCCGCCCGCACCGCGGGCCGACGGCCCGTCCGCCTGACCGGCACCCCCACACCGCATCGACAGGAGGCCTCACGTGACCTACGACCTCACCGCACTGCGCGCCCAGGTGCCCGCGCTGGCCGCCGGCACCGCGCACTTCGACGGCCCCGGCGGCACCCAGACGCCGCTGCCCGTCATCGAGGCGATCGCCGCCGCGCTGTCCCGGCCGCTCTCGATCCGCGGCGACGGACTGCCCGGCGAGCGCAACGCCGAGACCGTCGTCGTCGAGGCCCGGCGCGCCATGGCCGACCTCCTGGGCGCCGACCCGGCGGGCGTCGTCTTCGGCCGCAGCGCCACCCAGCTCACCTACGACTTCTCCCGCACCCTCGCCGACACCTGGTCACCGGGCGACGAGGTGGTCGTCACCACGCTGGACCACGACGCCAACATCCGCCCCTGGACGCAGGCGGCCGAGCGGACCGGCTGCACCGTCCGCCGGGCGGACTTCGACCCGGCCACCGGCGAACTGACCGCCGACGACATCCGCGCCCAGCTCTCCGGGCGCACCCGGCTGGTGGCCGTCACCGCGGCCTCCAACCTGATCGGCACGATGCCCCCGGTCGCCGAGATCGCGCGGATCACGCACGAGGCGGGTGCCCTGCTGTACGTCGACGGCGTGCACTACGCCGCACACGCCCCGGTCGACGTCGAGGCGCTCGGCGCGGACTTCTTCGTCTGCTCCCCGTACAAGTTCCTCGGCCCCCACCACGGCGTCCTGGCCGCCCGGCCCGAGCTCCTGGAGACACTGCGCCCGGACAAACTGCTGCCCTCCACGGACGCGGTGCCCGAGCGCTTCGAACTCGGCACGCTGCCCTACGAGTTCCTCGCGGGCACCCGTGCGGCGGTCGACTTCCTGGCCGGGCTGGCCGCCGAGCGGGGCGGCAGCCGCCGGGAACGGCTCGCCGCGGCGTTCGAGGGGATCGAGGAACACGAGGGCGTCCTGCGCGACCGGCTGGAGCAGGGGCTGGCGGCGCTGGAGCAGGTCACCGTCCACTCCCGGGCGGCCCGGCGCACCCCGACCCTGCTGCTCACCCTCGACGGCCACCGCACCGAGGACGCCTACCGCTTCCTCGCCGGACGCGGCGTCCACGCGCCCTCCGGCAGCTTCTACGCGCTGGAGGCGTCCCGCCGCCTCGGCCTCGGCGACACCGGCGGCCTCCGTGTCGGCCTGGCCCCGTACACCAGCGGCGAGGACGTCGACCGGCTGCTGGCGGGCCTGTCCGCCTTCCTGGAGCGGAGGGCGGACGCACGTGGGTGACGACGGCGGCCTCACCTACGGCCCCCGCGGTGCCACCGCTCCGCGGGTCCCGCTCTGGTCCGCGTCCCCGCCCGGGTTCCGCCGGTTCGAGAGGACCGTGACGATCGGACGGGGAGAGGACGCCTGGACCGCCGCCAGCAAGGCGGTGCTGCGGTGGGAGGTCAAACGGCGCAGCGGCTTCGCCGTCGCCCCGGCCGACGGGGGCGGCCTCGGCGTGCGGGTGCGCGGCCGGTACACCGTCACGGCGGGCCTCGGCCGGTGCGTCGTGCGGGAACCGGTCGAGGTCGTCGCCGTGGTGGAGACCGGGGACCGGTGCGGTTTCGCCTACGGCACCCGCCGGGGCCACCCGGTCAGCGGGGAAGAGGCCTTCATCGTGCACCGGGACGGCGACGGCCGGGTCCTGCTGACCCTGCGTTCCCTGACCCGGGCGGCGCCGGCGGGCCCCTGGCGCCCGCTCTTCCCCGTTCTCCTGCTGGCGCAGCTCCACGTCCGCGGGCGCTACCTCCGTGCCCTGCGGGACACGGGGATCAGGAGTACAGGGCCGCGATCTCGTCCGCGTAGGCCTCCTGCGCCGCCTGCCGCCTGACCTTGAGGGACGGCGTCAGGAGTCCGTTCTCCTCGGTGAACTCGCCCTCGATCAGGGTGAAGGCGCGGATGGACTCCGCGCGGGAGACGGCCTCGTTGGCGTAGTCCACGGCCTTCTGCACGTCGGCGCGCATCCGCGGATCGCGGACGACCTCGGACATCGGGGTGCCGGCGGGCAGCCCGCGGACCGCCAGCCAGTGGGCGACCGTCTCGGGATCGAGGGTGATCAGCGCGGCGACGAAGGGGCGGTTGTCGCCGACGACGAGGCACTGGCCGACGGGCGGGCGGCTGCGCAGCCGGTCCTCCAGGACGGCCGGGGAGACGTTCTTGCCGCCGGAGGTGACGAGGATGTCCTTCTTGCGGCCGGTGATGGTCAGATAGCCGTCCTCGTCGAGGGAGCCGAGGTCGCCGGTGGTGAACCAGCCGTCGTCGAGCGCCTCGTCGGTGGCGGCCGGGTCGTTCCAGTACGACCCGAAGACGATGCCGCCCTTGATCCGCACCTCGCCGTCGTCGGCGATGCGGACCGCGGTGCCGGGGACCGGGAGCCCGACCGTGCCGGGACGGGGGCCCAGCGGCGGGACGATGGTGGCGGCGGCGGTGGTCTCGGTCAGGCCGTAGCCCTCGTAGATCATGATGCCGGCCGCGTAGAAGAAGAGGTTGAGGTCGCGCTCCAGCGGGGAGCCGCCGCTGATGGCGTAGCGCGTCCGGCCGCCGAGTTCCTTGCGGACCCGGCGGTAGACCAGCAGGTCGTACAGGGCCCAGGCGGCGTACAGTCGCAGGCCGGGGCCCTTGCCGCGGCCCAGGAACCTGTCGAGGTGGGCCTCGCCGAAGCGGACGGCGACACGGTGGGCGCGTTCGAAGGAGGCGCCGCGGCCGATCTTCTCGGCGGTGGCCCGGCCGGTGTCGTGGATCTTCTCGAAGAGGTAGGGCACGCCCACCAGGAACGTCGGGCGGAACGACTTGAGGGCGGGCCGGAGTTCGCCGGGCTTGATGCTCGGGAAGTGGCCGATCTCGATGCGGGCGAGCAGGCAGGCGATCTGGATGGTGCGGCCGAGGATGTGGGCGAGCGGGAGGAAGAGCAGGGTCGAGGCGGTCTGGTCCGTGACCTCCTTGAAGACGGGGTGCAGCAGCTCGACCGTGTTGGCGGCCTCGGCGTACAGGTTGGCGTGGGTGAGGACGCAGCCCTTGGGGCGTCCGGTGGTGCCGGAGGTGTAGCAGACGGTCGCGACGCTGTCGGGGGTCAGGGCGGTACGGCGCTCGGTGACCTCCTCGTCGGGGACGTCCCGGCCGAGTGCGACGAGTCCGGTGAGGGCGTCCGTCTCCAGTTCCCATATGCGCGGGGGTTCCGGGTGGGCGGCGGTGCCGGTGGTGACGGCGGCCGTGTTCTGCGCGGTCTCCGTGACGACGTACCGGGCGCCGGAGTCACGGACGATCCACCCCACCTGCTCCGCGGAGGAGGTGGGGTAGACCGGCACGGTCCGGCCGCCGGCGGACCAGACCGCGAAGTCCAGGACCGTCCACTCGTAGCGGGTGCGGGACATCACGGCGACCCGGTCGCCCGGTTCCAGGCCGGCGGCGATCAGCCCCTTGGCCACGGCGGTGACCTCCTCGGCGAAGGCCGCCGCCGTCACCGGGCGCCAGGCGCCGTGCTCCTCGCGCCGCAGCACCACCGCGTCGGGGGCCTCGGCCGCGTTGGTGAACGGGATGTCGGCCGTGCTGCCGGTGGTCCGCCGCGGGGCCAGGGCCGCCGTACGGGCCTCACGCACGACGCCGTGCTCGTCCCTGACGGTCTCGGCCCCGGTCCGGCCGGCCGGACCCGTGCGTCGTGTCGCCCGTTTCAGATCCCTGCGTACGCCCATGACGGCTCCCGGTCGCGGCTGATGCTCTCGTGCTGGTACTGCCGTACTTACTTACTCCGGAGTCAACTTACCGGTGCGTAAGAATCAGTCAATGGGCAGGGGTCGGTCCAGTCGGTTCGCCGCGCGGATCGCCTCCGCCAGCTCGCGGACGTCCTCGTCCTCCGTCCGGTCCGCCAGGTCACCGGCCCGCTCGGAGAGTTCGCCGAGACCGGGGGCGCCCGGCAGCGCGCTGTGGCGGTGGTCGTACGAGCGCAGCGCGTCGGCGAAGTAGGCCGCGGTCGCGGCGACCGTCAGACCGCGCCGCGCGCCCCACACGGAGCCGGCGAGACCGTCGGCCTCGAGGTCGCCCGTCTCCTCGTGCGGGGTGCGGCTGTCGGGGTCGAGCCAGCGCACGGTCGCCGTGGCGAGGTGGCCCTCGGCACCCGGGAGGGTGCGCACGGCGTACAGGGCGGTCACGGTGTGGCCGGGCCCGGCCTCGCCGCCGTCCACCCGGTCGTCACGGAAGTCCTCGTCGGCGACCCGCCGGTTGTCGTAGCCGACGAGCCGGAACTCGGCGACCGTCTCCGGGTCGAAGGCCACCTGCGCCTTGGCGTCACGGGCCGTCAGCTCGATGGTGCGGGGCAGCTGCTCGCAGAACACCTCGCGGGCGTCCTCCTCGCCGGACACGTACACCGTGTGGCCGTCGCCCTTGTCGGCGAGCCGCTCCATGAGCGCGTCGCCGTAGTCGCTGCCGACACCGACGCCGAACAGGGTGATGCCGTGCTCGCGGCGGGACTCCGCGATGCGCTCGAGGATCGCGTCGGCGTCCGTGTCACCGGTGTTCGCGAGCGCGTCCGAGACGAGCACGACCCGGTTGGTGGCGCCCTCGCGCAGCCCCTCGACGGCGGTCTCGTACCCGGTCTCCATGCCCGCCCCGAGGTTGGTGGAGTCGGTCGGCTCCAGACTGTCGACGGCGTCGTGGATCTCGTCCCGGTTGCCGCCGAGCCGGGTCATCGGCAGGACGGTCTCGGCCTCGTCGCTGAAGGTCACGACGGCCACCGAGTCGTCGTCGCGCAGTCGGTCCGTCATGGTCGCTAGGGAATGCCGGGCGAGGTCGAGGCGGCCCGGTTCCGCCATCGACCCCGAGATGTCGATGACGAACGTGAGGGCGGCCGGCGGACGTTCGCCGTCCGGCTCGGCGGCCCGGGTGGCCAGGCCCACCCGGACCAGCGACCAGTCCTCCTCGCCGGTGCGGGCGCCGTCCACGGTGACCGTGAAGCCGTCACCGCCGGGACGCTCGTAGTCCTGCCGGAAGCTGTTGACGAACTCCTCGGGGCGGACGGCCGACGGATCGGGCAGCCTGCCCTCCGCGAGGGTGCGGCGGGCATAGCCGTACGAGGCGGTGTCGACGTCCAGCGCGAAGGTCGACAGGTGGTCGGGATCGGGGGCGGCCTCGCGGGAGTCCTGCTCGCCCTCGTCCCGTTCGCCGTCGTACCGCCCTCCCGAGCCCCGGTCGGGGGAGGGCAGCGGCGCCGATCCGTCGCCCCCGCGGTCGTAGGAGGCGTCGCTCGTCCTGGAGGCGCCGTCGCTCCCCGCGCCGCAGCCGCCGGCCAGCAGGCAGCCCGCCGCCGCGAGCGCGAGCAGCCCGCCGGCCGGCCGCCGTGTCCCGTGCCACTTCATCGTCCTTGTCCCCTCGGTGGGTTGACGCCGACTTCAGTGACTGTGACGGCGCGGCGGGCCGGAACGTGCGGTACGGCGCGTTGCGGGTGGGTCTCGAAGACGACACGGAGAGGGCCCGCCGAGACCGGTAGGTGATCTTCCGTTGACCTGCGGTCCCGCGTCCTCGCCGCCAGAACCGCGCCGGGCCGGGGCGAACGGCGCGACCACGGACGTTATGCCGGGTGGTAGTGCCTGCACCACCATCGTTCGGTCACTGGCTGCATGGGCGGCGGCCCCCGCGCCTCCTACCGTCGTTCAGGTACCGCGACGAACCACGCCCGGAAGGCGCCCCACCATGTCACTGACCCCGGCCGACGTCGCCGTCGGCCTCGACCATGTGCGCAAGGCGTACGGCGGTGAGCAGCCGGTCGTGGCGCTGGACGACGTGAGCGCCGCGTTCACGCGCGGCACGATGACCGCCGTGATGGGACCGTCCGGATCGGGCAAGAGCACCCTGCTGCACTGCGCGGCCGGACTGGACCGGCCGGACTCCGGGACGGTACGGATCGGGTCCACCGACCTGTCGTCGATGTCGGAGAGCCGACTGACCGAACTGCGCCGCGGCCGGGTCGGTTTCGTCTTCCAGGCGTTCAACCTGGTGGGCGCGCTGAACGTGGAGCAGAACATCCTGCTGCCCTCCCGGCTGTCGGGCCACCGGCCGGATCCGGCCTGGGTGGCCGAGGTGATCGGACGGGTCGGACTCGGCGACCGGCTGCGGCACCGGCCCGCGCGGCTCTCCGGCGGCCAGCAGCAGCGCGTCGCCATCGCCCGGGCGCTCGTCACCCGCCCCGAGGTGATCTTCTGCGACGAACCCACCGGGGCCCTGGACACCCGGACCGCCGCCGACGTCCTCGCCCTGCTGCGGTCGGCGGTCGACCAGTTCGGGCAGACCGTCGTCATGGTGACCCACGACCCGGTCGCCGCGTCCTACGCCGACCGCGTGCTGCTCCTCGCCGACGGGCGGATCGTGCGGGACGTGCCGCAGCCCGGGGCCGAGCGGATCGCCGAGCACCTGGCGCTGCTCGGCCGCCGGCAGCCCGTCGCGAGCCGGGAGGGCTGAACCGTGCTCCACCTGGCCGCGCGGATGGTGCGCTTCCGCAAGGGCGGTTTCGCCGCCACGTTCGTCGCGCTCGCCGCCGGCGTCGCCGTCCTGATGACCTGCGCCCTGCTCGTGGAGTCCGGATGGCGTTACAAGGGTCAGCCAGGGCGTTATGACGCCACGCTCGCCGTCGTCGCCGACCGGGACCTGCGGGTGACCACGACGATGTTCGGCGAGACCGAGCACACCACCATCGCGCTTCCCGAACACGGCAGCGTCCCCGAGAAGTTGACCGGCGAACTGGCCGAAGTGCCCGGTGTGGCACGCGCGGTGGGCGACCGTGCGATCCCGGTCATCACGACGGTGGCCCCGGACCTGCCGGTCACGGGGCACGGCTGGGCGAGCGCCGCCCTCGCCCCGTACCGGCTGGTGGCCGGTGAACCCCCGCGCGTCGACGGGGAGATCGCCGTCGACGCCCGGATCGCCGACGGCCGCGGGCTCGGCCCCGGCGACACCACGGACGTCATCACCGGGGGAGAGAGCCGACCGTACCGGGTGAGCGGCGTGGTCGAGACGGACGGCGCGCCGGGGGAGGGGGCGGCGCTGTTCTTCACCGACGCGCGGGCGGCCCGCCTCGACCCCCGCCCGGACCGCTTCGACGCCATCGGCGTCCTCACCGAACCGGACGCCGACCGCTCCGCCGTGCTCGCCGCGGTGCGCCGGGTGGCGGACGGCGCCGACGCGACGGCGTACACCGGTGACGGGCGCGGACTGGCCGCCCAGCCCGAGGCCGCGGCCGCACGGGCCTTCACCCTCCAGGCCGGCGGCGCGTTCGGCGGGTACGCCGCGATGATCATCGTCTTCGCCGTCGCCGGGACCGTCGGCCTGTCGGTACGGCACCGGCGCCGCGACCTCGCCCTGCTGCGCGCCGTCGCGGCCACCCCGGGCCAGGTGCGGCGGATGCTCCTCGCGGAGGTGGGCCTGCTCGCTCCGGTCGCCGCCGCCGTGGGCGTCCCGGCCGGACTGCTCGCCACGCGGTACGTCCGCGACGAACTGGTGTCCCGGGGGTTCGTGCCCGACGGTTTCACCGTCCGGGGCGGACCGCTGTCCGCGGCGGCCGTGACCGTGGCCGTCGCCGCCGTGGCGCTCCTGGCCGCCTGGATCGCCGCGCTGCGCGTCACCCGGATCAAGCCCACCGAGGCGCTCGGAGAAGCGGCCGTCGAGCGCGGCCCGGGCAGCAGGGCGCGCGGGGTGAGCGGCCTGGTGTGCCTTGCCGTCGCGGTGTCCCTGACCGGCCTCACCGGTGCCACCGACGGCCAGACCGCGCTGGGTGCCGCGATGGGCATGCTCTACACGTTCGTCCTCGGGGTCGCGCTCCTCGCCCCCTGGATCAACCAGGCCGCGGCCCGGTTCCTCGGGCCCGTGCTGCGGGCGGTGTGGGGCGACAGCGGCTACCTCGCCGCCGCGAACCTGCGGGCCAACGCACGGGGCACGGTCGCCGTCCTCACCGCGCTGGTGCTCGCCGTCGGCTTCGGCGGCACCGTCTGGTTCCTGCAGGACAACCTCCAGCGGCAGACCGTGGTGCAGAGCCGCGACGGCATCCTCGCCCAGCACGCCCTGACCGGTGCCGCGGGTCTGCCCGCCTCCGCCGCGGCGGAGGCCCGCCGCATCCCCGGCGTGCTCGCCGCGACCGGGGTGCGCCGCACCTCGGTCGTCGTGCCGGGCCGGCTCGAGGCGCAGACCGTGGTCGCCCAGGGCATCGACCCGAAGGGGGTGGAGCGGACGATGGACCTCGGGGTCCGGTCGGGCAGCCTCGCCGAACTGCGTGCGGGGACGGTGGCCGTGTCCACCGCACAGGCGGACGCCGCCGGCTGGCACCTCGGGGACAGGGCCGGACTGTGGCTCGGCGACGGCACGCCCGTCACCCTGCGCGTCGTCGCGCTGTACGAACGCGGCTGGGGCTTCGGCGACGTCACCCTCCACACGAAGACCCTCGCCGGGCACACCGTCACCGGACTCGACGACCAGGTGCTCATCCGCACCGCGCCGGACGCCGACGCCGGCGCCGCCCTGGCCGGCCTCGCCCGCCGGTACCCGGCCGCCGCGCTGGTGGACACCGACCGGCTGACCGGCGAGATCGCCCGGGACCTGGCCGTCAGCGGCTGGCTGAACAGGCTGCTCATCGCCGTCCTGGTCGGATACGCGGTCCTGGCCGCCGCCAACACGCTCGTCATGGCCGCCCTGGCCCGGACCCGGGAACTCGCCCTGCTGCGCCTGGCCGGCGTCACCCGCCGTCAGGTGAAGCGGATGGTGCACGCCGAACAGGCCGGTCTGCTGGGCGTGGCGCTCGTCATCGGCGGCGCGATCGCGGCCGTCACCCTCACCTCGGTCGTCAACGCCGCGGCCGGGCAGCGCGTGCCCCATGTTCCGGCCGCCGGGTGGGCCGTTGTGGCCGGCGGCACCGTCGTCCTGGCGCTCGTCGCCACGGTGCTTCCCGTCGGCCGGCTCCTGCGCACCCCTCCGGTCGAGGGCATCGGCGTCCGCGAGTGAGCACGCCGCGCCGGTCCCGGGCCCGGAGCGCGCCCGGCCGCGTACCGCACGCGGCCCGCGGCGCCGCCGGCCGCGTACCACCGGTCGGATGGCCCGGCGGGCCGGGGACCGGATGTTCTATCCTCCGCGCCTGGGAGGTGCGAACGGTGGTGACTCACGAGGCGACGCCGACGCGTCCACGGGCCGTGCCGGTCCGTGCCCGGGCCGCCCTGGACGCACTGGAACACCTCATCGGCGGCATGGGCACCGGCCTGCTGGCGCTGCTCGCGACGCTGTGGCTGCTCCTGACGGCGGTGACCTGTCTGGTCGGTGTGGGCCTGGTGCTGCTGCCGTCCGCGCTGCACGCGGTGCGGGCCGTCGCCGACCGGGAACGGGCCAGGCTGTCCCGGTGGGGCCCCGAGATCATCGGTCCGCCGGAGCAGCCGGCCGGGCTGCGGGCGGCGGTCGCGGACCGTGCCGTCCGCCGTGAGGTGCGCTGGGTGTGCACGCACGCGACCTTCGGCCTGCTCCTCGGTCTGATCGGGGCGACGCTGCCGCTGAACGCGGCCCACGACACCACCTTCCCGCTGTACTGGCGCCTCCTGCCGGAGAGCGAGGCGACCGCGACCCTGGGCTGGTGGACCGTGCGCGACTGGCCCGGCGCCCTGTTCGTCACCCTCCTCGGCGTGCTGGGCGTCGTCGGCATCGTGCTGTGCACCCCCGTGCTCGCCCGGCTCCAGGCCTGGCCCGGTCGGCGGCTGCTCAGCCCGGACCCCGGGACCGACCTCGTCCTGCGGGTCGCCGAACTCACCGCCACCAGGGCCGCCGCACTCGACGCCCACGCCACCGAACTGCGCCGCGTCGAACGCGCGTTGCACGACGGCACGCAGAACCGGATCGTCGCGGTCACCGTGCTGCTCGGCGCGGCCCGCCGCGCCCTGACCCGCGACCCCGGTGAGGCCGACGCCGTCCTCGAACGGGCCCAGGAGGCCGCCGAACAGGCGCTGGCCGAACTGCGGGCGGTCGTCCGCTCCATCCTCCCGCCGGTCCTCGCCGACCGCAGTCTGCCCGACGCCCTCACCGCCCTGGCGGCCGACTGCCCGGTGCCCTGCCGCGTCGACGCCGACGTGGCAGGCCGGTGCGCGGCGTCCGTGGAGGCGACGGCGTACTTCGTGGTCGCCGAGGCCCTCAGCAACATCGCCAAGCACAGCGGCGCCCGCGACGCCGGTGTCGTCGTGCGCCGCCTGGACGACCGGCTGTACGTGGAGATCCACGACGACGGCCGCGGCGGAGCGGACGAGCGGAACGGATCCGGGCTCACCGGCATCCGCCGACGCACCGAGGCGCACGACGGAACACTGGAACTGGCCAGCCCTCCCGGCGGCCCCACCACCCTGAAGGTGACCCTGCCATGCGGATCGTGATCGCCGAGGACGACGCCCTGCTGCGCGAAGGGCTGGCGCTGCTGCTGCGCGCCGAGTCACTGGACGTGGTGGCCACGGCCGAGGACCCCGACGCCTTCCTGGCCGCGGTGGACGCGGAGAAGCCGGACGTCGCCATCGTCGACGTCCGGATGCCGCCCACCCACACCGACGAGGGGATCACCGCGGCCGTGGAGGCCCGGCGGCGCCGGCCCGAGCTCGCCGTCCTCGTCCTGTCCGCCTACGTCGAGCAGGCCTTCGCCACCGATCTGCTCGCCCAGGGCAGCGCCCGGCTCGGCTACCTGCTGAAGGAACGGGTCGGCCGGGTCGAGGAGTTCCTCGCCGCGCTGCACCGGGTGGCAGAGGGCGGCACCGCCATCGATCCCGAGGTCGTCGCCCAACTGCTCAGCCGCTCCCGGCCCGACGCCCGGCTGCAGCGGCTCAGTCCCCGTGAACGCGAGGTGCTGGCCCTGATGGCCGAAGGGCTCGGCAACGCGGCCGTCGCCGAACGGCTCGTCGTCACCGACGGGGCCGTCCACAAGCACATCCGCAGCATCTTCGCCAAGCTCGACCTGGCGCCGACCGACCGCACGGACCGCCGGGTCGCCGCCGTACTGCACTACCTGGAGGACGCCAGGCGCCGGGCCTGACCCGGCACCCGGCACCCGGCACCCGGCGCCCGGCGCCCGTGACCGGCCCTAGGCCGCCAGCTGCTCGGCGAGGGCCTTGGCCTTGACGGCCGCGTCCTCGTGGGCGCGCTCCCGGGAGCTCTCGAAGAGCGGGACCAGCTCGGCCATCGCCGGGTTCTGCGCGGCCATGGTCAGCTCCGGGACGATGAAGTCGAGGTCGAGGCCCAGGAAGTCGACCAGCACCGCCCGCAGGTAGTTCTGCACGTACTCGTAGCCCTCGCGCGGGGTGCCCGGCGCGTAGGAGCCGCCGCGGCTGGCGATCACGGTGACCGGGGTGCCCTTGGCGGAGGGGTTCTCGCCCGCGGTACGGCCCATCAGGATCACGTTGTCCAGCCACGCCTTGAGCGTGGAGGGGATCGTGAAGTTGTACATCGGGGCGCCGATCAGCAGCGCGTCCGCCCGCTCGAACTCCTCGATCAGCTGCAGGCGCCCGGCGAAGGCGGCGGCCTGCCCGGGAGTGTGTGCGGCGGGGTCCGCGAAGGCCGCCGTGTGGGCGTCGGCGGTGATGTGCGGAACCGGGTTCACGGCGAGGTCGCGGTAGATCACCGTGCCCTCGGGGTGCTGCTCCTCCCAGGTCCTGCGGAAGGTCTCCGCCACGGCGCGGGACGCGGAGGCGGACGCCGGGAACACGGAGGAATCGATGTGCAGAAGGGTGGCCATCGGGGGTTTCTCCCATGGGTGCAGGGGCGGGAGCGCCGGAACGCCACCGCTGAGAATTCGTACTCGACTATGGATAACACAGGTGCTTACTTTTTTTCATCCCCTTGTGGAGGGGTAGTACCCTGGGGGCATGGCAGTCGAGCAGGTGCATGGGTCAGAGGCGTGCAAGAAGGTGGACGGCGGGATCACCCGCGTCTTCCAGCTGCTCGGGAAGCGCTGGACCGGCCCGATCGTGGCCGTGCTGGTGGAACAGCCGGCGTACTTCGCCGACCTGCGCCGGGCGATTCCCGGCATCAGCGAGCGCATGCTCTCCGACCGGCTGACCGAACTGGGCGCCGCGGGACTCCTGGTCCGTGAGGTCGACGAGGGACCGCCGCTGCGGGTCACCTACCGTCTGACGGAGTCGGGCGCCGCGCTGGGCCCCGCGCTCAAGGAGCTCGGCAAGTGGGCCGAGACGCATCTGCCCGAGGGCGGGCCCTGTACCGAGTCGACGGGCTGCTGAGGCCGTCGGCGCGGCGGACCGTTCCTCGGACTACTCCTCGAACAGCGTCTCCTGCTCGCCCTCCTTGGCCCTGCGCAGCCGCCGGACACGCGCCCCCACCGTCATCGTCGTGGCCGCCGCGGTCACCGCGAAGGCCGCCGGGATCATCCAGCTCCGGTTGACCGCGTGGCCGAGGGCGTGGTCCAGGGAGAGCCGGCCGGGACCCGCGACGGCGAGACCGGCGGCCGTCAGGCCCAGGGACGCGGCGTACTCGAAGCCGCCCTCCTGGTTGAAGAAGCCGTTGGGCGCGTGCACGGCGGACGCGCCCGCCATCGCGCCGGCCGCCGCGGCGCCCGCCGCCGGGGTGGCGAGACCGAGTGCGAGCAGCACGCCCCCGCCGGCCTCGGCGAGGCCCGCCGCCATGGCGCTCGCCCTGCCGGGCACATAGCCGATGGACTCCATGAACTGGCCGGTGCCCTCGAGGCCGCCCCCGCCGAACCAGCCGAACAGCTTCTGCGCGCCGTGCGCCGCGAGCACCCCGCCCGTTCCCAGCCGGAGCAGCAGCAGGCCCAGATCACGTCGGTCGTAACAGGTCACGTCGTCTCCCGGGGCAGTGGCTTGGCCCGACCACCGTCGCACCCCCCGCACCGGCCCGGCGCGCCACCGGTCGCCGTTCGGGTGACGCGGGTGGCGGGGTCCGGCGGCCGGTACGACGCTGTCAGGCATGACGATTCAGAGCACCCGTCTGCGCGACCCCGCCGTCCGCGCCTTCGTCACGGCCGTCAACAACCGCGACCGGGACGGTTTCCTGGCTCTGCTGGCGCCCGGTGCCACGATGGCGGACGACGGTTCCGAGCGCGACCTCACCGAGTGGGTCGACCGGGAGATCTTCTCCTCCCACGGGCACCTGGAGGTCGACAACGAGTCCGGCGGCGGCCGCCGGCTCCTCGCCCGCCACAGCAACGACACCTGGGGCGAGATGCGCACCCGGTGGTCCTTCACCGTCGACGACGACGGCCGCATCTCCCGCTTCGAGACCGGCGAGGCCTGACCCGAGGTCCCCGTGCCTGCGGGCGGGACGCCCGTCGTGGGCGTGCCGGGCCTGCTCGGCCTCGTCCAGGTCGGCCGTGGCCCACTCCGGGGGATGCGCGAGGAGATGCGCGAAGAGGGGCGGGAGGCCGGGCCCGGCCCGCTGATCCCGTGCTCGACCCGGGGCGGGACCTCCGGGTGGTACGTGCGCACGGCCGGGCCGTCGCGTTCCGGCCGCCGCAGCCGCTGTGCCGGCACCTCCAGGGCGATCCCGGCCGCCGCCGCAGGACGACGCCCGGTCCGGCTCCTCCGGCTTCGGTGCGGCCGTAGACCTCCACACGCCCGGCTCCGGCACCACCTCGGCCCGGAGCGACGGCGCCGAGGGCGCGGGGACGACGTCCGGCGCCTCGACGGCCTTCCCTCCCGCGTGGCCGGCGCGGCCACCGCGGACAGGACCGGCAAGCCGGGCACCGGCACACCGAACAGGCTGCTCGAGATCACGAAGTAGCGCTCCCCCGGCACGCACGAGGGCCGGGGAGGGCCACGGAGGGGTCATGGAGGGGTCATGGAGGGGTCATGGAGGAAGCGTTTCCTCCATGGCCCCTCACACCGTCGGCGGACCGAAGGTGAGTGGCCCGGTTCACATGGCGTACCGAACCCGCCACCGACACGATGGTCTTCGTCACCGGCAGGCTGGAGGGATCGAGAATGTTCCGCAAGGTGCTGGTCGCCAACCGCGGCGAGATCGCGATTCGGGCGTTCCGTGCGGGCTACGAACTGGGCGCCCGAACCGTCGCCGTCTTCCCGCACGAGGACCGCAACTCGCTGCACCGCCTGAAGGCGGACGAGGCGTACGAGATCGGCGAACCGGGACATCCGGTGCGGGCCTACCTCTCCGTCGAGGAGATCGTCCGCGCCGCGCGCCGCGCGGACGCCGACGCCGTCTACCCGGGCTACGGATTCCTGTCCGAGAACCCCGAACTGGCCAGGGCCTGCGAAGAGGCCGGCATCACCTTCGTCGGACCCGGCGCCCGGATCCTGGAACTGACCGGGAACAAGGCCCGCGCGGTGGCCGCCGCCCGCGAGGCCGGCGTGCCCGTGCTCGGCTCCTCGGCGCCCTCCACCGACGTCGACGAACTCGTCCGCGCCGCCGACGGCATCGGCTTCCCCGTGTTCGTCAAGGCGGTCGCCGGCGGCGGCGGCCGCGGCATGCGCCGCGTCGAGGACCCCGCCCAGCTGCGGGAGGCCGTCGAGGCGGCCTCCCGGGAAGCGGCGTCCGCGTTCGGCGACCCCACGGTCTTCCTGGAGAAGGCCGTCGTCGACCCCCGCCACATCGAGGTGCAGATCCTCGCCGACGGGCAGGGCGACGTCATCCACCTGTTCGAGCGGGACTGCTCGGTGCAGCGCCGCCACCAGAAGGTGATCGAACTCGCGCCCGCGCCCAACCTCGACCCCGCGCTGCGTGACCGCATCTGCGCCGACGCCGTGAACTTCGCCCGGCGGATCGGCTACCGCAACGCCGGCACGGTGGAGTTCCTCCTCGACCGGGACGGCAACCACGTCTTCATCGAGATGAACCCGCGCATCCAGGTCGAGCACACGGTGACCGAGGAGGTCACCGACGTCGACCTGGTGCAGGCGCAGCTGCGCATCGCCGCCGGCGAGACCCTCGCCGACCTCGGTCTGGCCCAGGAGACCGTCACCCTGCGGGGCGCCGCGCTGCAGTGCCGCATCACCACCGAGGACCCGGCCAACGGATTCCGCCCCGACACCGGCCGCATCAGCGCCTACCGCTCGCCCGGCGGCTCCGGCATCCGTCTGGACGGCGGAACCACCCACGCCGGTACGGAGATCAGCGCCCACTTCGACTCGATGCTGGTGAAACTCACCTGTCGGGGACGGGACTTCGCCGCCGCGGTGGGCCGGGCCCGGCGTGCGGTGGCCGAGTTCCGCATCCGCGGCGTCGCCACCAACATCCCCTTCCTGCAGGCGGTCCTGGACGATCCGGACTTCCAGGCCGGACACGTCACGACCTCGTTCATCGAGCGGCGTCCCGAGCTGCTCACCGCCCGCCACTCCGCCGACCGCGGCACCAAGCTGCTGACGTACCTCGCCGACGTCACGGTGAACAAGCCGCACGGCGAGCGGCCCCGGCTGATCGACCCGCTCACCAAGCTGCCGCCGCTGCCGGCCGGTGAGCCGCCGGCCGGCTCGAGGCAGCGGCTCGCCGAACTCGGTCCCGACGGCTTCGCCCGCCGGCTGCGCGACGCGCCGACCATCGGCGTCACCGACACCACGTTCCGCGACGCCCACCAGTCGCTGCTCGCCACCCGGGTCCGCACCAAGGACCTGCTCGCCGTCGCCCCCGTGGTGGCGCGCACCCTGCCCGAGCTGTTCTCGCTGGAGTGCTGGGGCGGCGCCACGTACGACGTCGCCCTGCGCTTCCTCGCCGAGGACCCGTGGGAGCGCCTGGCCGCCCTGCGGGAGGCCGTGCCCAACATCTGCCTCCAGATGCTGCTGCGCGGCCGCAACACCGTGGGCTACACGCCGTACCCGACCGAGGTGACCGACGCCTTCGTCCAGGAGGCGGCGGCCACCGGCATCGACATCTTCCGCATCTTCGACGCGCTCAACGACGTCTCCCGGATGCGGCCCGCGATCGACGCCGTGCGCGAGACCGGCACGGCCGTCGCCGAGGTGGCCCTGTGCTACACCGCCGACCTGTCCGACCCGTCCGAGCGGCTCTACACCCTGGACTACTACCTGCGCCTGGCCGAGCGGATCGTGGCGGCGGGCGCGCACGTCCTGGCCGTCAAGGACATGGCCGGACTGCTGCGGGCCCCCGCGGCGGCGACGCTGGTGTCGGCCCTGCGCCGGGAGTTCGACCTGCCGGTCCACCTGCACACCCACGACACCGCCGGCGGCCAGCTCGCCACCTACCTCGCCGCGATCCAGGCCGGCGCGGACGCGGTCGACGGAGCGGTGGCCTCGATGGCGGGCACCACCTCCCAGCCCTCCCTGTCGGCGATCGTCGCCGCGACCGACCACTCCGAGCGCCCCACCGGACTGGACCTGACGGCCGTCGGCGACCTGGAGCCCTACTGGGAGAGCGTCCGCAAGGTCTACGCACCCTTCGAGGCCGGCCTGGCCTCGCCGACCGGCCGCGTCTACCACCACGAGATCCCCGGCGGGCAGTTGTCCAACCTGCGCACCCAGGCGATCGCGCTGGGCCTCGGCGACCGTTTCGAGGACATCGAGGCGATGTACGCCGCCGCCGACCGGATGCTCGGCCGCCTGGTGAAGGTCACCCCCTCGTCGAAGGTGGTCGGCGACCTGGCCCTGCACCTGGTGGGCGCGGGCGTCTCCCCGCGGGACTTCGAGGAGGAGCCGGACCGGTTCGACATCCCGGACTCCGTCATCGGCTTCCTGCGCGGCGAGTTGGGCACCCCGCCCGGCGGCTGGCCCGAGCCGTTCCGCAGCAAGGCCCTGCGGGGCCGCGCCGAGCCCAAGCCCGTCCAGGAGCTGACCGCCGACGACCACGCGGGCCTGGCGAAGGACCGCAGGGCGACCCTCAACCGCCTCCTCTTCCCCGGCCCCACCCGGGAGTTCGAGACGCACCGGCAGTCCTTCGGTGACACCAGCGTCCTGGACAGCAAGGACTTCTTCTACGGGCTGCGCCCCGGCACGGAGTACAGCGTCGACCTCGACCCCGGCGTGCGGCTCCTCATCGAGCTGCAGGCGGTGGGCGACGCCGACGAGCGGGGCATGCGCACCGTGATGTCCACCCTGAACGGCCAGCTGCGGCCGATCCAGGTCCGCGACCGGGCGGCGGCCTCCGACGTCCCGGTCACCGAGAAGGCCGACCGCGCCAACTCCGGCCATGTCGCGGCCCCCTTCGCCGGTGTGGTGACCCTCGCGGTCGCCGAGGGCGACGAGGTGGCGGCCGGTGCCACGGTGGCCACGATCGAGGCGATGAAGATGGAGGCCGCGATCACCGCCCCGAAGTCCGGCACGGTCGCCCGGCTGGCCATCAACCGCGTTCAGCAGGTGGAGGGCGGCGACCTGCTGGTGGAACTCGGCTGAGCGGGGAGCCGGCCCGGCCGTCGCGGTTCACGGGGAATGGGGCCGTGGACCGACTGCCGCACCTCGACCGCCCTTTTGACCGGCTGGACCCGCCCTGCTGGGCGGCCCGCCTGGTCAGCAGGGCGGCCCGTCGTCCGTCTGCTGCCAGAAGCGGTCATCGCCCCCGCCGCCCCTTCCCTTCCCGTCCCTGGGGGCTCCGCCCCCAGACCCCCGTTCGCGCGGTTCCCCGCGCCCCTGGAGGGGCGCGGAGCTGTGTCGATATGCGGCTCCGCCGCGTGGGCGCGAACAACCCCCACCCGCCCGCGCGTCGGGGTCCAAGGGGCAGCGCCCCTTGAGGACGGGAACGGGAAGGGGCGGCGGGGGCGAGGAACCAGTGGCCACCGGGCCGCGCGGCGCGGCGGGGAACCTCGCCCGTTTTGCAGGCCGGGCCGTCCGAAGTCGCCCCGTGCCCCTGCCGAACAAGCCTGCGCCGACGAGCTGTGGGACCGTAGATTATGCGTTGGCCAAAACAGCCCTCGAACGACTACGGACGGTACACATGACCGACCCTGCCGCGGCGCCAGGATCAGCGCAACAGAAGATCGACACCTCGGTGCCGCACTCGGCCCGGATCTGGAACTACTGGCTGGGCGGGAAGGACAACTACCCCGTCGACGAGGAGGCCGGCGACGCCTACACCGACGTCTTCCCCGGGATCGTCACCATCGCCCGCAGCAGCCGTGCCTTCCTGCGCCGCAACATCACCTACCTGGCGGGCGAGGCCGGCATCCGGCAGTTCCTGGACATCGGGACCGGGCTGCCGACGGCCGACAACACCCACCAGGTCGCCCAGCGGATCGCCCCCGAGTCGCGGATCGTCTACGTCGACAACGACCCGATGGTCCTGGCCCACGCCCGCGCCCTGCTCTACTCCGCCCCGGAAGGGGCGACCGCGTACGTGGACGCCGACGTACTGGAGCCCGACCGCATCCTGGAGGTCGCCGCGCAGACGCTGGACTTCGAGCGTCCCACCGCCCTCATCCTCAGCAACATCCTGGGTCACATAGCCGACTACGACCAGGCGCGTTCCATCGTCACCCGGCTGATGGCCGCGCTGCCGTCCGGCAGCTACCTCTCCGTCAACGACGGCTCGCGGGGCGTCGACCCCGTCTTCGAGCGGGCCCAGGACGCCTACAACGAGAGCGGCGCCGTGCCCTACAACCTGCGCACCGTCGACCAGATCACGGCGTACTTCGAGGGCCTGGACCTCGTCGATCCCGGCGTCGTCTCCGTCCCGCTGTGGCGCCCGGACAGCGACACCCCCACCCCGGAACCCATCGGCGAGCACGGCGGTCTCGCCCGCAAGCCCTGACGTAATTCGCTGGACACCACCGGCTCCGGCGGCGAGCGTTGACGGAATGGAGCAAAAGGACATCTGGGACGCTGACGCCGCCCAGCGCTATGACACGCCCGGCACCGGAATGTTCGCACCCGAGGTGCTGGAACCGACCGTGGACCGCCTCGCCCGGCTCGCCGAGGGCGGGGCGGCCCTCGAGTTCGCCATCGGGACGGGCCGGGTGGCCGTTCCGCTCGCCGGGCGCGGAGTCCCCGTCACCGGCATCGAGTTGTCCCGGCCGATGGTGGAGCAGTTGCGGATCAAGGCCGACGAAGCCACGATCCCCGTGATCATCGGTGACATGGCGACCACCACCGCCCCCGGGGAGTACACCCTCGTCTACCTCGTCTTCAACACGATCTCCAATCTGCTCACCCAGGCCGAGCAGGTCGCGTGCTTCCGCAACGCCGCCCGTCACCTCGGCCCCGGCGGGCGGTTCGTGATCGAGCTCTGGGTGCCCGAGCTGCGCAAACTGCCACCGGGTCAGTCGGCCACGGTCTGGCAGTCCGATTCCGGGTACATCGGCCTGGACACCTACGACACCCTGCGCCAGCACGTCGTGTCGCACCACTTCCACTTCGACGACAGCCGGCAGGCGCAGCTGTTCCGCACCCCTCATCGCTACATCTGGCCGGCCGAACTCGACCTCATGGCCCAACTGGCCGGTTTCGAGCTGGAGTCCAGGCACGCGGACTGGGCCGGCGCCGCGTTCACCGCCGAGTCGCGCTCCCACGTGTCCGTCTACCGCATCCCGCCCTCCTCGTAACCGCACACCCGTCCCGCGGCACACCCATTACATCGATGAATGCTGCCCACTCGAAGGACTTTGAACTCATCGAGTACAAAGTCTGGACGAGTTGAGCAGAAGTCTCCTAGCGTGTCGGCCGCAACCGTTGGCGGTTCGCCATTCGGCACCGAAGTTATCCGGCCCTCCGGTCGACTCAGCAGGAGGAAGCATGGACGCACGGCTGTACCGGCGCGCCCGAAGATCCCTGACGGGACTGCTCGTCGGGGCGTTCGTCGCGGGCGGGCTCTGGGGGGCTCCCCTGGCATCGGCCCGACCGGGCTCCGCACCACAGGCCGACGTGCCGCCGCAGGAGCCCGGTGTCACCCTGCGCGTCTTCGACGTGCAGGTCCCGCTCGAGAAGATCTGCACGCTCAAGCCCGGACAGACCCCCAACGTCGACAAGCTGATGCCGACCGTCGACTGGAGCACGACCGGCGACTTCGGCGGGTTCGGTGACAACTTCGTCACCCAGGTCACCGGCAACCTCCACGTACCGGCCGACGGTTCGTACACCTTCCGGCTGACCAGTGACGACGGCTCGCGGCTGCTGATCGACGACCAGCTGGTCATCGATCACGACGGGCTGCACGGCGCCGAGCCCAAGGACGGCACCGTCCAGCTCACCGAGGGCATGCACGCGTTGCGCATCGACCACTTCGAGCGCGGCGGCGACCAGGTGCTCAACCTCGCCTGGCAGCCCCCGGGCGCCGACGGCTTCGCGACCGTGCCGAACACGGCGCTGAGCACCGACGCCGGAGTGGTCCGGGTCACCGCCCCGGGCCGCAAGGAGTGCGAGGGCTTCCGCGACTCGCCCGGCGACGGCCTCCCGCTCAACTCGGTGCGCCCCGACCACACCCTCACCGACCTGCGCCCCGAGGGCTTCGAACCGCAGGTCACCGGCATGGACTGGCTGCCCGACGGCCGTCTGGTGGTGAGCACCTGGGGCGGCACCGACAACACCGCCGGCGAGGTCTACGTCATGGACGAGGTCACCGGCACCACGGGCCCGGACAAGGTGAAGGCCACGAAGATCGCCGAGGGCCTCAAGGAGCCGATGGGCCTCAAGGTCGTCGACGGCACCGTCTTCGTCTCACAGAAGCACGAGCTGACGGAGCTGGGTGACAGCGACGGCGACGGCTTCATGGACAAGTTCAAGACGATCGCCACCTGGCCCTACGGCGGCAACTTCCACGAGTTCGCCTTCGGACTGCTGTACAGCAAGGGCTACTTCTACCTGAACCTGTCCGTCGCCATCAACTACGGCGGCGCCACCACGGATCCGCAGCCCGCACCCGGCCGCGGCGCGACCATCAAGGTCAACAAGAAGACCGGCAAGGTCAGTTACCTCGCCGGCGGCCTGCGCACCCCCAACGGCATCGGCTGGGGCCCCGGCGGCGACATCTTCGCCACCGACAACCAGGGCGGCTGGCTCCCCTCGTCGAAACTGGTCCACATCAAGCAGGACCGCTTCTTCAACCACTACACCAACCCCGCGGGCCCCTTCGACTCCGAGCCGGTGACCCAGCCGGTGCTCTGGCTCCCGCAGAACGAGATCGCCAACTCGCCCAGCACACCGCTCTACCTGACCAAGGGCAGGTTCAAGGGGCAGATGCTGTTCGGCGACGTCACCTACGGCGGTCTCCAGCGCGCCTACCTGGAGAAGGTCAAGGGCCAGTACCAGGGCGCGGTCTTCCGCTTCACCCAGGGCCTCGAGGCCGGCGTCAACCGGATCACCATGGGCCCCGACGGCGCGATCTACGCGGGCGGTCTGGGAGCGGACGGCAACTGGGGCCAGGAGGGCAAGCTCAGGTACGGCCTCCAGAAGCTGACGCCGAACGGCGGCAACACCTTCGACATCCAGGCCATGCGGGTGAAGAAGGGCGGCTTCGAGCTGGAGTACACCCAGCCCCTGTCGCAGGAGACCGCTGACAACCTTGTCAGCCACTACGAGGCCGAGCAGTGGCGCTACACCCCGACGCGCGACTACGGCGGCCCCAAGATCGCCGAGGAGACCCTGGAGGTGACCTCGGCGAAGCTGTCGGACGACCGCAGGAAGGTGACCCTGGCCGTCGAGGGACTCAAGCCGGGCCGCGTCGTGCACCTGCGCTCCCCGCGTCCGTTCAGCTCGGCGTCGGGCGAGACCCTGTGGAGCACGGAGGCCTGGTACACGCTCAACGCCATGCCGGGCAAGCAGCCCGAACAGGGCCCGCTGTACGAGGCGGAGGAGGCGTCCCTCACCGGCGCGGCCGGCATCAACACGGACCACCGGGGCTACTCCGGCAGCGGATTCGTCGACCGGTACGGCACCCGGGGCGCCACGACGACCTTCGACGTCGACGTGCGCAGGAGCGGAACGTACGACGTGGGGCTGCGCTACTCCAACGGCCCCGACCCCTTCCGGGGCACCAAGTCCCTGTCCCTGTACGTCAACGGACGGAAGGTGAAGCAGACCGAGTTCCGCAGCACCGGCGACTGGGACACCTGGTCGACGCAGACCGAGGCACTGAGGCTGAAGGCCGGGCACAACAGCATCGCCTACCGGTACGACGAGGGCGACACCGGCCACGTCAACCTCGACCTCCTCACCGTCGACCGGCACGGCAGCCCGGTCACCCTGTTCGACGGCGACGGCCTCGACCGGTGGCAGCACACCGACGGGCGCCCTGTGGAGTGGCCCGTCACCGACGGCGCGACGGAGGTCTGCTGCGGGGACATCCGCACCAAGAACAGCTACGACGACTTCAAGCTGCACGTGGAGTACTGGCTGCCCCAGCTGCCCCCGGACGTGACGGGACAGGACCGCGCCAACAGCGGCGTCTACCTCCAGGACCGCTACGAGCTCCAGATCCTGGACTCCTACGGCGACACCACACCCGCCACCAACGAGGCGGGAGCGATCTATCTGAAGAAGGCCCCCGACGTGAACGCCGCGCGGGCGCCCGAGACCTGGCAGTCGTACGACATCGTCTTCCGCGCGGCGCGCTACGACGCCGAAGGGAACAAGACGTCGGACGCGCGGGTCACCGTGGTGTGGAACGGCAAGAAGATCCACGACGACGTGACCGTCGACGGCCCGACGGGCGGCGGGATCGCCGAGGGTCCCGCGGCCGGAGCCATCCGGCTGCAGGACCACGGCAACAAGGTCCGTTACCGCAACATCCGCATCGAACCGCTGAGTTAGCGCGCGACGACCGGGTCCGGTGTCCTGCCGTCCGGCGCGGACGGCAGGACACCGGACGCCCGGTCCGCCGAGGAGCGACGGGCGCGGATCCCGGTCGTGCCGAAGGCGGACAGGGCCGCGGCGACGGCCGCCGCCGCGCCGCACACCAGGTAGGCCCCGTGCCGAAGCCGCTGCCCAGGGCGTCCGGGGCGAGCCCGTGCGCCGCCGATCCGGGGGCGCACGGGCGGGCGGGCCGATCACCGTGATCGGCCCGCCCGCCCGGGCGATCTCGCCCGCAGCGGACGCCTGCCGGGCGTCAGGCCCGCGCCCGGCAGGCTCGCCGTGGACGCCGCCCCCGCGCCGCTGAGGGCGACCGCACCGACGACGACGGGGCCGAGCGCGAACCAGAACGGGGACCACCACGACGGGAAGCTCATCCGCGACCAGGTGCCCGATGAGCTCGCCGCCGGCCGGGTGGGTCCGCTGACCTGACGCGGCCACCGGCACGCGACCGGAAAAATCGCGCGGCGATGTCGAGAACGCGTGTCCGGTTCCGTCCCCGGTGTGAACGCGACCACAATGGATCGCACCGGCACCGAGGAGCACACCATGGCCAAATACCTGCTGCTGAAGCACTACCGGGGCGCTCCCGCCGCGGTCAACGACGTCCCCATGGACCGGTGGACCCCCGAGGAGATCTCCGCCCACGTGCGGTACATGAACGACTTCGCGGCCCGGCTCGAGGAGACCGGCGAGTTCGTCGACAGTCAGGCGCTCTCCCCGGAGGGGATGTTCGTCCGGTACGACGGTGAGGGGCGCCCGCCGGTCACCGACGGCCCGTTCGCCGAGACCAAGGACCTCATCGCCGGCTGGATGGTGATCGACGTCGACAGCCAGGAGCGCGCCGTCGAGCTGGCCGGGGAGCTGTCGGCCGCCCCCGGGGCGGGCGGGAAGCCGATCCACGAGTGGCTCGAGCTGCGTCCGTTCTACGGCGTGTCGCCCACCATCACCGAGTGACCCCACCCATGGACGAGGCCCTGCTTCGCGGCCTCACACCGGGCGTCCTCGCCCTCCTGGTCCGCCGCGGAGCCGACTTCGCGGCGGCCGAGGACGCCGTACAGGACGCGCTGGTCGAGGCGATCCGCCGCTGGCCCGCCGACCCGCCGCGGGACGCGAAGGGCTGGCTGGTCACCGTGGCCTGGCACAAGTTCCTCGACACGGCGCGGGCGGACGCCGCGCGCCGCCGGCGTGAGGACCTCCTCGACGAGGAACCGGCGCCCGGCCCGGCGCCCGCCACGGACGACACGCTCCAGCTGTACTTCCTGTGCGCCCACCCGTCGCTGACGCCGTCCTCCGCCGTCGCGCTCACCCTGCGTGCCGTCGGCGGACTCACCACCCGCCAGATCGCCCGGGCCTACCTGGTGCCCGAGGCGACGATGGCGCAGCGCATCAGCCGGGCCAAGCGCACCCTCTCCGGCGTGCGGTTCGACCGGCCCGGCGACGTCGCCACCGTGCTGCGCGTCCTCTACCTGGTCTTCAACGAGGGCTACTCCGGCGACGTCGACCTCGCCGCCGAGGCCATCCGGCTCACCCGGCGGCTCGCGGCCGCGATCGACCACCCCGAGGTGGCGGGGCTGCTCGCCCTCATGCTGCTCCACCACGCCCGGCGCGCGGCCCGCACCGCGCCCGACGGCAGCCTCGTGCCGCTCGCCGAGCAGGACCGGGGCCGCTGGGACACCGAGGCGATCGCCGAGGGCATCGGGATCCTGCAGGCGGCCCTCGCCCGCGACCGGCTGGGCGAGTTCCAGGCCCAGGCCGCCATCGCCGCCCTCCACGCCGACGCGCCCGCCCCCGAGGAGACCGACTGGGGGCAGATCGTCGAGTGGTACGACGAACTCACGCGCCTGACCGACAACCCCGTCGTCCGGCTCAACCGCGCGGTCGCCGTCGGCGAGGCCGACGGACCGCGCGCCGGGCTGGCGGCGCTCGCGGAGCTGGACGCCTCACTGCCCCGCCACACCGCGGTGGCCGCGTACCTCCACGAGCGCGACGGCGACCCGGCGACGGCGGCACGGCTGTACGCCGAGGCGGCCCACAAGGCACCCGGTCTCGCCGAGCGCGACCACCTGACGCGGCAGGCCGCCCGGCTCAACACCCGCCGGTCCCGCTGACGGTTCGCGCAGGGACCGCGTCAGAGGCGTGCCGTGGCGTCGCACAGCGGCGCCCGGGGCCGTTCGACGAAGTACTGATCACCCAGCCGCGGGTTCTGGACCATGCCGATCCCGAGCCCGGGAAGCGGCGACGGGAACTCCTCGATCCGCAGACCGGCGAGTGGCGGGCCGGGAGCAGCCCGCCCCGGAACGCCCGGACGGCGAAGCCGGAGGGCGAGTGTCAGTGCCCGGTGGCACGCTGAGGCCAAAGGGAATCTGCGAAAGGACATCGCGGTGATCACCACTGACTTCGCCCCCGGCTCCCCCTGCATGCTCGATCTCGGGTCCCCCGACGTCCGGGCCGCCGCCGCCTTCTACGGCGCGGTCCTCGGCTGGGACTACGAACCCATGGAGGGCGGCGGGGAGGACATGGAAGGCGGGATGTTCCGCAAGGACGGCAAGATGGTCGCCGGCCTCGGCAAGCTCACCGAGGAGGGCGCCCGCCCGGCCTGGATGATCTACTACACCGTCGCCGACGCGGACGCCACGACCCAGGCGGTGGAGCGCGCCGGCGGCACCGTGCGGGTGGCGCCGACGGACCTCGAACAATGGGGCCGGATGGCACAGTACAGCGACCCGCTGGGCGGCCAGTTCGCCGTCTGGCAGCCGGGGGAGAGCAAGGGCGTCGACCTGGTGGACCAGCCGGGCTCCCTGTCCTGGACCGAGCTGTACACGAGCGACGCGGCGGCCGCGAAGGAGTTCTACGGCGGTGTCCTCGGCTGGCGGTTCAGTGACATGGAGATGCCGGGCGGCGAGGGCACCTACACCCTGATCACCCCGGCCGGGCTGCCCGAGGAGCGGATGCACGGCGGCCTCATGGAGGTCGGCAAGGAGGACCTCGCCCTGGCGGGCGGCCGGCCGTACTGGCACCCGGTCTTCCAGGTCACCGACTGCGACGCCGCGGTGGCCGAGGTCACCGCGAACGGCGGAAGCGTGCAGATGGGACCGGTCGACGCGGAGGGCGTCGGCCGCATGGCCGTCTGCCTCGACCCCTTCGACGCGGACTTCGTGGTGCTCACCCCGGCCGAGAGCTGAACGCCGAGGGCCCCGGGCCGGCCGTCACCGTGCCGATCGCTGCGCGTACACCTCGATCTCGATCTTCATCCGGGGGTCGGCGAGACCGCACACGAGCATGGTGGCGGCCGGCCGGACGCCGCCGAAACAGCGGCGCAGAACCGGCCAGCAGGGCTCGAAGTCGGCCCGGTCGGGCAGCAGGTAACGCACCCGCACCACATCGGCGAAGGTGCACCCCGCCTCGGTCAGCGCGGCCCCGATGTTGCGCAGGCACTGCTCGGCCTGCTCCACCACGTCCTCGGAGATGGTCATGGTGGTGTAGTCGAACCCGGTCGTCCCGGACACGTGCACCCCGTCGCCGTGGACCACGGCGCGGGCGTAACCGATCTGCTCCTCGAACGTCGAGCCGCTGAGGACCGTACGTCGTTCCGTCATACGCCGCACGCTAGGTGACCAGCTCCGATACGTCCAATACGGCAGCGGTGACGACCTGATATCCCTGGACGTATGACACGCCCGGAGCTTCCCCTGCCGCAGCTGCACGCCTTCCTCGTCCTCGCCGAGGAGCTGCACTTCGGTCACGCGGCCGCCCGGCTCGGCATCGCCCAGCCACCGCTGAGCCAGCAGATCCGCCGCCTAGAGGACAAGGTCGGCCATCCGCTGTTCCACCGCGGACCGGGACGCGTCACCCTCACCCCGGCCGGACGCGAACTGCTTCCGGCCGTCCGGCGGGCCCTGGCCGACCTCACGGACGGCCTGTCCGCCGCCCGGGCCGCCGGGAGCGGCCGGTCCGGCCGCCTGCGGATCGGCTTCGCCGCCTCCCTCGCCCTGACGGTCCTGCCCGGCCTGCTGCGCACCTTCCGGCAGCGGTATCCCGACGTGGAGCTGGACATCCGCGAGATGACCACCGCACCGCAGATCACCGCCCTGCACGAGAAGTCGATCGACATCGGCCTGCTGCGCGAGCCGCCCACGGACGAGACCGGACTCGGCTTCGAGACCGTCCTGACCGAGCCGTTCGTGGCCGTCCTGCCCGCGGCCCACCCGCTCGCCGCCCGGCGGACCGTGGAAGTGGCCCGGCTGGCGGACTCGCCGTTCGTGCTCCTGCCCCGCGCCGTGGGCCCACGGCTCCACGACCGGATCACCGGCCTGTGCGCCGAGGCGGGCTTCACCCCCCGGATCGTCCAGCACGCGGTGGAGTGGCAGACCGTCTGCGCCCTGGTGGAAACCGGCCTCGGTGTCTCCCTGGCCCCGGCGAGCATCCGTCGCATCCGCCTCGAGGGCGTCGCCTTCCGTGCCGTGGCGCCCGGTACCGCCCGCACCCGGGTCGCCGTCGCCTGGCGGACGGACGACCCCAGCCCCCTGGTCGCCAACCTCCTCGCCACGGTCGGCCGGGAGCCGCGGGACGACGTCTAGCCGGCCGGGTGCAGCTCCCTCAGGGCGTCCAGCACTTCCTGGTCGGTGACCCGGGGGAAGTCGTCGTACCACTCACCGACCGACCGCACCTGCTGCGGCTGGTACAGGGAGACCACGTCGTCGGCCTCGTCCCGCAGCGCCGCGGCGGTCCCGTGGCCGCACACCGGCACTGCCAGGATCAGACGCAGGGGATCGCCGCGCCGGAGGTGCCGCAGGGCCGCGCGGGCGGTGATGCCCGTGGCCAGCCCGTCGTCCACGACCACGATGCTGTGACCGCCGACCTCCGGTGCGGGGCGCCCGCCGCGGTAGACCCGCTCCCGCCGGTGCAGCTCGACCCGTGCCCGGGCCACCTCAGGGCCGAGCTTGTCCTCCGAGAGGTCCAAAGCCCGCATTCCCGTACGGTCGAACACCGGGGGGTCGTCCCCGGCGATCGCCCCGATGCCCACCTCGGGGGACCCGGGAACCCCGATCCTGCGGACCACGAGCACATCCAGGGGGACCTGCATCGCCCGGGCGATCTCCGCCCCGACCGGGACGCCACCGCGCGGCAGCGCCAGCACGGTCACATTCGCGAGATCGCCGCTGCTCGCCCACTCCAGCATCCTGACGGCCAGCTCCTGCCCGGCATGCGCACGGCTCTGGAATCGCACGGCTCGCTCCCTTCCTCGGCCACGGATGCCGGGTAACCGTCATCGGCCCCCGCTCACCCGGGGAGACCACGGCGACGGGCCGCGTACCGCTTCGCCGCACGGCGTGGTGCTCGAAGACGCCGGTGTTCTCAGCGGTCCTGGGACAGGCGCAGGAGGTCGGCGAAGGTGCCGGCGGCGTGGACGAGGTCGTCGTAGGTGCCGTGTTCGGTGATCCGCCCCTTCTCCATGACGACGATGTGATCGGCGATCCTGGTGTTCTCCAGACGGTGTGTGACCACGATGGTGATGCGGTCGCCGGAGATCGCCTTGATCCTCTCGAAGATGCCGTGCTCACCACGTGGGTCCATCTGCGAGGTGGGCTCGTCGAGGATCAGCAGGGGCGGGCGCCGGTACAGGGCCCGGGAGCAGGCGAGGCGCTGCCACTGGCCGCCGGAGAGTTCGGCACCGCCGAAGATCTCGCGGGCCAGGAGGGTGTCGAGTCCGGCGGGCAGGTCCTCGACGGCGTCGCGCATCCCGACCGCGTCGACCGCCTCCCACACCTCCCCGTCGTCGAGGCTCCTCGGCTGCCCCAGCGTCACGTTCTCCCGCACCCGCAGGGGCCACTGGGCGAAGATCTGCGGCACCAGGCCGGTGCAGTCCCACACGGTGGCCGGATCGGCGTGGGCGATGTCGGTGCCGTCCCAGGTGACCCGGCCCTTGTCCGCGAGGTAGATGCCGGTGATCAGCCGGGTCAGGGTGCTCTTCCCGGAGCCGTTCACGCCGACCACGGCGAGAATCTCCCCCCGCCGCAGGGTCAGCGAGACACCGTCGACGGCGGGCCTGTCCTTGCCCGGGTACTGGTACGTGACCTCGTCCAGCCGGATCTCCTCCACCGGGGCCTGGACGGTCCTCGGGCCCCGCTTGGGCGCCCGCGCGGCGGCGTCGTCGAAGAACGCCTGCATGTCGCTGAGGTACAGACTGGTGTGGAACACCGCCGCTCCGTTGACGACGACCTGGGACAGCGCCGCCAGGGTCGTCTGGACCGCGACGACGGCCGTGGCGGCGACGGCCGGTACGATCCGCCCGGTGACGGCCAGCCAGGCGAGCATCCCCCAGGTGGCGGCCAGGAACGCCCCACTGGCGACGGAGGACAGCAAGGCGATGCGCAGGGTCCGGGGAGCGGCGGCCAGGGACCGCCGGTCGACCCGCTCCGACAGGGCGCGGTACCAGTACAGGAGGTAGTCGGTCATGCCGTTGGCGCGGACCTCGTCCGCGTACTTCGGCGTGGTCGCCCACCAGCGGGTCATCCCGCGCACGTTGCGGTCGGCGACGTTCGCGTAGTGGATCTCGTAGTCGACGCGCGCGGTGAGGACGGCTCCCACGCCGGCCGGGGCCACGGCCAGCAGGAGCAGCGGCAGCATCAGGGGATTGAGCACGGACAGGACACCGCCGGCCGTGAGCATCCTGATCAGCGCGGCCATGAAGCGCTGGGCGTCCATGACCATCACGTGCGTGCGCATCACGCCCATCTCGGCCGCCTCCTGGCGGTCGGAGAAGCCGTCCGTGGCGTACGCCGCGGCCTCGACCCGGCAGACGGCCTCGACCAGCGCCGAGTCGGTCTCCGTCGTCAGCCGGGGAGTGATCCTCCGCTCGGCGTACATGGCCAGGGCCTCCGACGCGCGGGTGACGGCGCTCGCCGCCGCGACGACGACGAGCGCGGGGAGCGCCCGGTGCAGGCGGTCCGCGACCGTGCCCGCCCCGAGGAGCGGGCCCATGGCCCTCGCCGTGGCCGCCAGCAGCACGGCCGCCGACACGCCCGTGACCAGCTGGCAGGTGAGGAGCAGGACCACGGCCCGACGGTCGGTCCGCCACGCCATGGCGGTGATCCGGCGCAGGACGGAGGGGAGTTGGGAGCACAGGGAGCGGAAACCGACCTGGCCGAGCGGGTTGACGGAGTAGTGGCCGGAGTACGTGATCTCGGCGGGCGGCGGGGGCGGGACGGCACGGGTGTTCTTGTGAGTCAACGGCACTTCTCCCTGCCTGGTCGATGGCGTGAAGACGACGCACGGAACTCAACGAGACAGGGAGCGGTGTCGAAAACAGCCGTTTCGGACGAAGGGCGCGGACCCGGGTGGCCGAAAACCTCGCGCGGCCCGTTCAGAGGCGCGGAACCCCGGTCACCGACATCACCAGGGAGTACAGGGAGGTGGTGGCCGTGATGAACAGGCGGTTGTTCTTCGGGCCGCCGAAGGCGATGTTGGAGACGGGCTCGGGCACGCGCAGCCTCCCGATGAGGGTGCCGTCGGGGTCGTAGCAGTGCACGCCGTCGTCGAGGGCCGCCGCCCACAGGCGGCCCTCGTCGTCGAAGCGGATGTTGTCGAAGTGGACACCGCTTCGGCCCTCGGCGAAGACCTCGCCGCCGGACAGCGTGCCGTCCTCCCGGATGCCGTACACGTGGATCCGGGCGGCCCGCGAGTCGGAGACGTACAACCGGCTCTCGTCGGGGGACAGGACGACCCCGTTGGGCCCCTCGAACCCCTCCGCGGCGAGGTGGACCTCCCCCGACAGCGGGTCGATCCGGTACACGTTGCACGCGCCGATCTCCGACTCGGCGCGATGGCCCTCGTAGTCGCTGGTGATGCCGAAGTCCGGGTCGGAGAACCAGATCGTGCCGTCGGAGCGTACGACGGAGTCGTTCGGGCTGTTGAGCCGCTTGCCGGCGTACCGGTCGGCGAGGACGGTCACGGTCCCGTCCGGTTCGGTGCGGGTGACGCGGCGGTTGCCCTGCTCGCAGGTGACCAGGCGGCCCTGCCGGTCGACGGTGTTGCCGTTGCTGTGACCGGCCGGGGTACGGAAGACGCCGACGGTGCCGGTGGCCTCGTCCCAGCGCAGGATGCGGTCGTTGGGGATGTCGCTCCAGATCACCTGGCGCCAGGCGGGCAGATACAGCGGGCCCTCCGCCCAGCGGCAGCCGTCGTGCAGGACCTCCAGCCTGCTGTCGCCGTTCGCGCAGCGTCCGGTACGGAAGCGCTCGTCCAGGATGTCGTACAGGCTGCTGCTCGGCATTGCGTCCCCTCGCTGAGAATGATCGGAACTGGATTATCGACCGCCGCCCGGTCGCGCCGCCCGAAGGCGTCGCCCGTCAGCGGAGTGACGACCCGTCCTCGGTCGCCACCCGGGGCGCGACGCCGGTGCACCCCTCGGGCGCGGCGCCGGTCCGCCCGGTCGTCACGGTGTCCTCTCGTCGGCGCCGGTCGCGCCCGGCCGCCCCGCCCCGCCTCGCCCCGGGCATGACGCCCGAGGTAATCGACCCGCTCCTTCCCCTCCGGCAGGATCGGGCACATCCACCGAGACCCCGCGCCGGAATCCGGCCGCAGCCCCGAGGAGAGCGTCATGTCCACCCGTTTCCCCGCCACCACCGCGCATGCCGACGCCGACGCCGAGGCCACCCGGGCCGTCGTGCGGGAGTTCCTCGCCGCCAGGTTGGCCGGGGACACCGGACGGCTCGTCGCGCTCTTCGCCGACGAGGTCGACTGGCTGCTCGCCGACAATCCCGCCGTCCCGTGGATCCGCCCCCGCTCCACCGCCGTCGAATGCGCGGCCCAGTTCACGGAGTTGATGGAGCACACCGTGCCCGAGGACGCGCGTGCCTCCGTCGACACCTTCCTCGTCGACGGGAAGGACGCGGTCCTGATGGGGCATCTGTCGGGGACGGTACGGGCGACGGGACGGTCCTTCCAGGGCCCGTTCGCCCTGCGCCTCACCGTGGAGGGCGGCCGGATCACCCGTCACCACCTCTACGAGAACAGCCTGTCCATCGCCGAGGCCTGCGCCGCGCCCTGACGGCCGGGCGCGGGCCGGCGGCCGGCTCAGTCGAGGAGTTCGGCTCAGTCGAGGAGTTCGGCGACCAGGGCGGCGAACTCCTCCGGGGTGGCGAGGCGGACACCGAGCTGTTCGGCCTTCGCGCGCTTGGAACCGGCACCCTCGCCCGCGACCACGAGGGCGGTCTTCTTGGAGACGCTGGAGGAGGAACGGCCACCGGCCCGTTCGACGAGTTCGTTCATCTCGTTGCGGGAGAGCTTCTCCAGCTTCCCGGTCATCGCGCCGGTGACCACCACCGTCATCCCGGCCAGCGGGCCGCCTTCGGCCGGGGCGTCGGCCTCGGCACCCGGGGGCGGTGGCGGAGTGGCCCCGGGCTCCGTCATGTTGACGCCGACGGCGGCGAGCTTGTCGATGAGCGGCGCGAGTTCGGCCAGCTCCGCGACGATCGAGGGCGCCTTCTCCGCTCCGATGCCCTCGACCCGCTGCATCGACTCGGCGTCGGCCGCGCGGATGTGGTCCATGGTGGCGAAGTAGCGGGCGATACGCCGTGACATGGATCTTCCGGTGCCCCGTACGCCCAGCGCGCACAGCACCCGCGACAGCGGCTGCTCCTTGGCCTTGGCGAGCGCGGCGAGCAGGTTGTCGGTGCTGGTCTCGCCCATCCGCTCCAGGGCGAGCAACTGCTCGCGCCGCAGGGTGAACAGATCGGCGAGATCGGCCACCAGGCCCGCCTCGACCAGCTGCACCACGCGGGTGGCGCCGAGGCCCTCGACGTCGAGCTGGTCGCGGCCGGCGGCGTAGGCGAGGGACGCGACGAGGTGGCAGTTGCGGCCCTGGGCGCACCGCCAGCGTTCCTCGCCGGTGTCGATGTCCGAACCGCAGCGCGGACACTGCGCCGGGAACTCGATCGGCCGCTCCTCACCCGTGCGCAGATGGGCGACCGGCGCCTCGATGCGCGGGATGACGTCACCCGCGCGGTGGACCATGACGTGGTCGCCCAGGCGCAGGTCGCGGCGGGTGATGTCGGCCGGGTTGTGCAGGGTGGCGTAGGTGATGGTGGAGCCGTCGATGACGACCGGTTCGAGGACACCGCGCGGCGCGATGATCCCGGTGCGGCCGACGTTCCACTCCACCTCCAGCAGCCGGGTGATCTTCTCCACGGCCGGCAGCTTGTAGGCGATCGCCCAGCGCGGTGCGCGTGAGCCGGACCCGGCGGCCCGTTGGTCGGCGGCGAGGTCGGCCTTGACGACGATCCCGTCGATGCCGAACGGCAGCTCGGCGCGGAGCGCGGCGATCTCCTTCACCCGGGCCAGGACCTCCTCGGGCGTCCCGGCGACGACGTCCGGGACCGCCGTACGGGCGCTGGTGTGCACTCCGAGGTCGCCCGCCAGCGCCATCAGATCGCTGTGCGCGAGCTCGCTCAGCTTCTCGGCGAGGGCGGAGTCGGTGTCCGGCAGCGGCAGCAGTCCGTAGCCGAAGAACGTCATCGGCACCGTGTAGAGCCGCTCCTTCGCCCGCAGGGTGCCCGCGGCCGCGTTGCGCGGGTTGGCGAACGGCTGCCCGCCGTGGCCGGTGCGCACCTCGTTGGCGTACTCGAACTGGGCCGCCGTCATGAGGACTTCGCCGCGCACCTCCACGGTGACCGGCTCGTCCAGCTTCTCGGGCAGCCCTTCGACGGTGCCGATCGCGTGCGAGACGTCCTCCCCGGCCGTCCCGTCCCCGCGGGTGATCAGCCGGGTGAGGCGGCCGTCGCGGTAGCGGGCGGCGATCGCGAGCCCGTCCAGCTTCGGACCCACGCTGAAGCGCGTCGCGTCATGGCCGATGCGGCGGGACAGGGACGCGGTCCAGGCGGTGAACTCCTCCGCGGAGAACACGTTGTCGAGGCTGAGCATCGGCACCGTGTGCGGGACGTCGCCCTCCACCGCTCCACCGGCGACCTTCCCGGTGGGGGAGTCGGGGAGTATCCCGTCGGGATGCTCCGCCTCCCAGTCGGCGATCCCGCGCACCAGCCGGTCGTACGCGTCGTCGTCCAGCGGCGAGGTACCGCCCTCGTAGTAGGCGGCCGCCGCACGCACGGCGTCCTCGACCGCCTGCGCGTAGGCGGCGGCGTCCACGATCACTGCTGCAGGTGTTGTCATGCGTCGCATCTTGCCTCCCACCACTGACAACGGGGTCCGCCGGTGATCACCACCGGGTCCGCTCGCCTAAAGGTTTTAGGTATGTGCGTAATCGATTCAGTTGATTGGGAGGATGGTTATGGCGACGCGTGCAGGACTCACCCCCGAACGCCTGACCCGGGCGGGTGCCGAGCTCGCCGACGAGGTCGGCTTCGACCGGGTGCCCGTCTCGGAGCTCGCCCGGCGCTTCGACGTCAAGGTGGCGAGCCTGTACTCCCACGTGAAGAGCTCCCACGACCTCAAGACGCGGATCGCCCTGCTCGCGCTGGAGGAGCTCGCCGACCGTGCCGCCGACGCCCTGACCGGACGGGCCGGCAAGGACGCCCTGACCGCGCTGGCGAACGTCTACCGCGACTACGCGCGTGAACATCCCGGCCGCTACGCGGCCGCCCAGTTCCGGCTCGGCCCGGAGGAGGCCGCGGGCAGCGCGGGGGTGCGGCACGCGCGGATGACCCGGGCCCTCCTGCGCGGCTACGACCTGACGGAACCGGACCAGACCCACGCGGTCCGCCTGCTGGGCAGCGTCTTCCACGGCTACGTCAGCCTGGAGACGGGCGGCGGGTTCAGCCACAGCGCCCCCGACACGCAGGAGACGTGGACCCGCGTCCTCGACGCGCTGGACGCCCTGCTGCGCAACTGGCCCGCGCCCTGACGGCGGCCCCGGCGCCGTCCACCCCGTTCATCCACCCGCCCCGACCGACGGAACGAAGCGATGCCCCCCACCCCGCACACCTGGACCACCACACCCGTCACCGCGGACCTCGTGCGCGGCGCCCTCGACCTGGAGCGCACCGCGCGGGGGGTGCTGCCCCACCGCCTGCCCTCCTGGGCCCGCGCCCAGAACACCGACGGACAGCTCGCCATGGCCGAGTCCCAGCCCTCCGGCGTGCGGCTGGTCTTCCGCACCCGGGCGACCGCGATCGAACTCGACACCCTGCCCACCAAGCGGGTCTACCTCGGTGCCCCGCCCCGCCCGGACGGCCGCTACGACCTGCTCGTCGACGGACGCCCGGCCGGTCGGGCGACCGCGACCGGCGGCAACACCCTGACCATCGACATGAGCACCGGAACCGCCGAACACGGCACCGGCCCCGCCGGCACCCTCCGCTTCACCGGCCTGCCCGGGCGCGACAAGACCGTCGAGATCTGGCTGCCGCACGACGAGACCACCGAACTCGTCGCCCTGCGCACCGACGCCCCCGTCGAGCCCGCGCCCGCCTCCGGACGCCGCACCTGGCTGCACCACGGCAGTTCCATCAGCCACGGCTCCGACGCCGCGAGTCCCACCACCACATGGCCCGCGCTCGCCGCCGCACAGGGCGGCGTGGAACTGGTCAACCTGGGCTTCGGCGGCAGCGCCCTGCTCGACCCGTTCGTCGCCCGCACCCTGCGTGACACGCCCGCCGACCTGATCAGCGTCAAGATCGGCATCAACCTGGTCAACGCCGACCTGATGCGGCTGCGTGCCTTCACGCCCGCCGTGCACGGCTTCCTCGACACCGTCCGCGAGGGCCACCCCACCACACCGCTGCTGGTCGTCTCGCCGATCCTGTGCCCCATCCACGAGGACACACCCGGACCCACCGCCTACGACTTCAGCCGGCTCGGTGAGGGCCGGCTCCTGTTCACCGCCGCCGGCGACCCCGCGGAACGGGCTGCGGGCAAGCTGACGCTCAACGTCGTCCGCGACGAGCTGAGGCGCATCGTGACGCGACGCGCGGCGGACGACCCGAACCTGCACCACCTCGACGGCCGTGACCTCTACGGCGAGGCTGACCACGCCGAGCTGCCGCTGCCCGACCGGCTCCACCCCGACGCGGCCGCCCACCGGCGCATCGGCGAACGCTTCGCCGCCCACGCCTTCGCGGCCGGCGGCCCGTTCACGGACCGCCGGGACCGGCCTACTCGAAGAACTTGAGGCTCCACCCGGTGTCCGTGTTCGGTCCGGGGACGTCGGCGCGGCTGTACGTGGTGCCGCCCCACCAGCAGAACGTGCCCGTGTACCAGTAGCGGTTCTCCCACGTGTACGGCGTGCCCTTCGGCACCGCGTGGAACATCAGCGGGAACCGCGGCCCGGCGGGCGGGCTGGTGCCGATGTCGCCGTGCAGCAGGACGAAGCTGTGGTGGCCGGGTCCGTCGACGTGCAGCGTCGGATCCCAGCCGGCCATCATCGTGGCCCGGTGGGAGCCGAACAGGCAGCCGTTGGACTTGTACCAGTCCCACACGTGCGTCGGGTCGCCGCCGGCCCGCAGCCGCAGGTCGGCCAGGCAGTACTGGTCGCTCCAGCTGCCGTTGGCGGAGTACACGATGTGCAGCTGCCCGTTCGGGTCCCTGATGGGCTCCGGGCCCTCGTTGATGAACGGGTTGCCGACCACCCGCTCCCAGCTCTCCCGGGGCTGCGAGATGATGTGCCGCGCCCCCGTCGGCGTGGTGGGGCTGCTCATCCGGGCGATGTACAGGTTCTGCTCGACGTCGGTGTCCCCGGCCCAGCCGGACCAGACGAACCAGCGTTGGCCGTTGAAGGTGAACAGGGTTCCGTCGATGGCCCACTTGTCGTCCGGCAGGGCCAGCTTCGTCTCGGCGGAGTAACCGCTGTCGGGGCTGGCGGAGCTGATCACGTACATCCGGTGGGCCGCTCCGCGCCCGGCCGTGAAGTAGATGTAGTAGCGGCCGCCGTCCCGCACGATCTCCGGGGCCCAGACCTCACCGCGACCGCGCGTGTCCGACCAGACCTGCCGCGGGGCCGCCGAGTCCAGGGCGTCCGTCGACGGGGCCTGTCGTACGACGATGCCTCCTCCGGCGGACTGCACGGAGACGTACGTGCCACCGACCCGGAGCACGCTGGGGTCCGCGGCGCGGAGCCCCGTCTGGTCCGCCCGGGCGGGCTCGGCGGACGTCAGGGTCAGGGCGGCGGCGAGGACGCCGGACAGGACGAAGCCGATGACGCCGGCCGGACGGCGAGAGAGCCTCATCGTTGTGTGGGAGAGCCCGACCATCGTGTCCCGTCACCTCCACGCCGAGGTTTACATCGATGAAAGACGCTCCCACAGGATGGTGACTGGCATTGGACATGTCAAGAGAGTCCGTGGGGTCGGGGTCTCGCCGCGCGAACCGCCGTTCCGTTGCGGTGCCCCGCTTCCTGATGGATCGTCAGCTGTGCGCGAAGCCTGGACAGTCGTCGGGCGGCGTGTTGTCATTCCGCTGCACGCCGGATTTCCAACGTTGGAATGAAGGGCCGGTCGAGCCGACGGCCACCCCTGTTTCGTCCTGGTCCCATGCCCTCTGCGCGAGGAAAGGTTCGATGACAAGACAACTCACCCGCCCGAGATCCAGAACGTGGGCCCTGCTGACCGTGACCGCCCTGGCCCTGTCCACGGGCGCCCTGGCGCCCGCCGCGTCGGCCGCCGTGCCGATGGCCGCGGTGTCCGCCGGCGCGACCGCCGCCGACGCCGACGTCGTGGTGCACGGCCTGAAGGGCGAGTACTTCAGCATGTCGGCGCCGGGTGCCCGGGACTTCGCCGAACTCGGCGGCACCCTGCTGGAGCCGCAGATCAACTTCTCCGGACTGACCGGCACCTTCGAGGAGCTGACCGGCCGGACGGAGCACACGACCGCCCGCTGGACCGGGCAGATCGAGGCGCCGGAGACCGGTGAATACACCTTCCACGCCATCGGCGACAACGGTTTCCGGCTCTTCATCGACGACGAACCGGTCATCGACCACTGGGTGGGCGACTGGGACAAGGAGCAGACCAGCGCCCCGGTCAGGCTGACCGCCGGCGAGAAGCACGACTTCCGCATGGAGATGTTCCAGGACGTCGGCGGCGCCAACATGTTCCTGCGCTGGTCGACGCCGACGATGGCCAAGCAGCTGGTGCCGACGACGGCGTTCACCCCGCCCGCCGGCTTCGAGGTCTTCCCGGTGGAGCCGGTCGTCACCGAGGACGGCCGGAAGCTGCGCGCCCGGTTCGAGGACCCGGTGAGCGGCCTCGCCGAGGTGGCCGGCCACCTCAAGATCGAAGCCGACACGACCGCCATGCCCGTCACGTCGGTGGCGGCCGACCCCGGTGACCCCGACTCCCTCCTGATCACGCTCTCCGAGCCGATCCAGAGGAACCAGCAGGTCCGGTTCACCTACGACGGCGAGGGCGGACTCACGGCCGGCGGCAAGGCCGTGCCCCGGATCGTCCGCTACGCCACGAACACGTCCACCCACCGCATCACCACCCCGTGGGGCGACAAG
The DNA here is from genome assembly GCF_040646935.1 of Streptomyces sp. NPDC044984. Taxonomy (NCBI): domain Bacteria; kingdom Bacillati; phylum Actinomycetota; class Actinomycetes; order Kitasatosporales; family Streptomycetaceae; genus Streptomyces; species Streptomyces sp. NPDC044984. The sequence continues at coordinate 171,405 of NZ_JBEZBE010000010.1, read as the reverse complement.
GTCGACAAGAACAACCCGCTGCCGGAGTATCCCCGCCCGCAGCAGGTCCGCTCGAAGTGGAAGAACCTCAACGGACCCTGGCAGTTCAGCGGCGCCGAGGCCGGTGAGCAGCCGGTCTTCGGCAAGGACCTGGACGAGAGGATCATCGTGCCGTTCCCGGTCGAGTCGCAGCTCTCCGGGCTCGAACGGCACGAGGACCACATGTTCTACCGCAAGCTCGTGGACGTGCCGAAGAGCTGGAAGGTCGGCAAGAGCGGCAAGGCCAACCGGCTGAGGCTCAATTTCGGCGCCGTGGACTACCGGGCGACCGTCTGGGTCAACGGCGAGAAGGTCGCCGAACACACCGGCGGCTACAACGCCTTCAGCGCCGACATCACCGACGCGGTCAAGGACCGGGGCAAGCAGGAGATCGTGGTCGCGGTCACCGACACCGGCGGCGCCAACCAGCCGATGGGCAAGCAGTCCACCAACCCCGGCGGCATCTTCTACACCCAGTCGTCCGGCATCTGGCAGACCGTCTGGATGGAACCCGTCGCCGACACCTCCATCGACAACGTCGTCACCACGCCCGACATCGACACCGGCACCCTGGCGGTGACCGTCGAGTCCGAGGGCGCCTCGAAGCACGCCCGTGTCGAGGCCGTGGCCCGTGACGCCCGCGGCAAGGTCGTCGGCAAGGTCAGCGGCCCCGCCAACAGCAGGCTCAGCCTGCGCGTGGCCGGGCAGCACCTGTGGAGCCCGGACGACCCCTACCTCTACGACCTCGACGTCAAGCTGAAGGACGGCAGGTCCACCGACAGGGTCGGCAGCTACTTCGGCATGCGCGAGATCGGCATCGAGGAGGTCGGCGGCTACCGGAAACTGGTCCTCAACGGAAAGCCCGTCTTCTCCCTCGCCACCCTCGACCAGGGCTTCTGGCCCGACGGCCTCTACACCGCGCCCAGCGACGACGCCCTCGCCTTCGACCTCGAGGCGCACAAGAAGCTCGGCTTCAACGCCGTCCGCAAGCACATCAAGGTCGAGTCGCCCCGCTGGTTCTACCACGCGGACAAGCTCGGTCTGCTGGTCTGGCAGGACTTCGTCTCCGGGAACATCACCGACGAGACCGGGCAGAAGGCCTTCGTCGACCAGGGCCGGGAGATGATGCGCCAGCACCACAACTCGCCCTCCGTCATCGGCTGGATCGTCTTCAACGAGGGCTGGGGCGAGTGGGACCGCGAGGAGAGCGGCCGCATCGCCGAGTCGGTGAAGGCCGCCGACCCGTCCCGGATCGTCAACGCCCACAGCGGTGTCAACTGCTGCAACTCCAAGGGCGACTCGGGCAAGGGCGACATCATCGACCACCACGACTACAACAACGAGGACCCGCCCTTCCCCGACCACCGGGCGGCCATGGACGGCGAGCACGGCGGCTTCACCCTGCGCACCCCGGGCCACATGTGGCCGGGCACGCCGACCGTGATCTACAGCGGCGTCGCCGACAAGGAGGCGCTGACCCGCAAGTACGTCGAGAACACCGAGAAGTTCTACCTCGACCAGGCCGGCGCCGAACTCTCCGGCTCGGTGTACACGCAGATCACCGACTTGGAGAACGAACTCAACGGCCTCTACACCTACGACCGCCGGGAGATCAAGGTCGACCCGGTCCGGGTGCGCGAGATCAACCGCAAGGTGATCGCGGCCGGCGCGGCGGCGGGCGACCGCGAGCAGTTGAAGGGCGGCGGCTCCTGGGCCCTCGACGAGGGCACCGGCACCACCGCGAAGGACGACGGCCCGAACGACAAGCCGCTGACGCTCGGCGAGGGCACGACCTGGACCACCGGAGTCAGCGGCAGCGCGCTGAAGTTCGACGGCCGGGGACAGTACGCCCAGACCGGTGGACCGGTGCTCGACACCACCGGCAGCTACACGGTGTCCGCGTGGGTCACCCTGGACTCGCTGCCGGGCAACTACGCCACCGCCGTCAGCCAGGACGCGCCGCGTCGGACGAGCCCCTTCTACCTGCAGTACGGACAGGGGGCCTTCGCCTTCAGCACGCCGGACGGGCAGCGCGCCCGCCTGGAGACCACGCCCGAGACCGGCCGCTGGTACCACCTGGTCGGTGTGCGTGACGACGCGACGGGCGAGATCACGCTCTACGTCGACGGCGAGCGGGCGGCGACCGTCGAGGGCGGCGCGAACTATGTCGCCTCCGGCCCCTTCACGGTGGGCCGCGCCCAGTGGAACGGCCAGAACACCGACTTCTGGGACGGAAGCGTGGACGAGGTCCACGCCTACGACCGGGCGCTCACGGCCGAGGAGGTGAGCGCGCTGTACGGGGCGGAGAAGCCGTAACCGCCGCGACGGCGGAAGGCGCGGGCGTCCTCGGCGTCCGCGCCTTCCGCCGTGTACGGGCTACCGCGCGCGGCTCACCGCCACGTTGTCGAACGTGGCCGCGGTGTCGAAGACCCGCACACCGTTCGCACCGCTGGGGTACGTGGCGTCGGTGACCGAGATCCTGGGCTTCGTCATGTCGTCGACGTACACCTTGAGGGAGGAGCCGACGGCCGTGACCCGCAGCTTGTGCGTGGAACCCGGGACGATCCGCAGATCGGCGGTCCCCAGCGGGGTCCAGGAGTCGTTCGCCCTCCCGAGCACCACCTTGCCGCTCGCGCCGATACCCGCGTAGTAGCCGCTGTAGCCGTCGGTACCGACCGCAGGCCGGGTCACCCGGAACGTGAGGCCGGCGTCACCACCGCGCGAGGCCACCGTGACGTCGGCCTCCTGGGTGAAGTCGGCGAAGTTCGTGTCGAGCAGTGCCTTGCCGCCTGCCGAACGGCCCGCCCGGTAGCGTCCGCCGGTCACCGCCCAGGACCCGCCGTAGGTCTTCCAGCCCAGCGCGTTGCCGTCGGCGAAGTTGTCCCGCACCTTCATCTCGATGCGCTCGATCGTGCCGTCGGGCCGGAAGTGCATCCGGTCGTAGGCCAGTTGACGGTGGTTGCCGTCCGTCTCGCTGAGCGGGCGCCGGTGGTAGAAGATGTACCAGATGTCGGTGCCGGGCACCTGGACGACCGAGTTGTGGCCGGAACCCCTGGCGACCGCGGGGTCCTGGGCGAGCACCTTGTCGAGTTTGACGAAGGGACCGGTCGGCGAGTCGGAGATGGCGTACGACACCGAGTAGTCGGGCCCCGTCCAGCCTCCCTCGGACCACATCAGGTAGTACTTCCCGCCCCGCTTGAACATCTGCGCCCCCTCGACGTAACCCTCCGGGGTGATCTCCTTGTACGTCGATCCGTCGGCGAAGGTGCCGAGGCTGGTCATGTCCGGGTTGAGCTTGACGACGTTGGCGTGGCCCCAGCCGCCGTAGTACATGTACGCCTGACCGTCGTCGTCGATGAAGACGTCCTGGTCGATGGGCTGGGCGCCGTTGTGGAACGCCGGGATCAGCGGCCGTCCGACGGCGTCCTCGTACGGGCCCTCGGGACGGTCGGCTACGGCCACCCCGATCCCGCCGAGCTGGGAGTCGTTCTGGATGTCGTTGGCGGCGAAGTACAGGTAGTACTTGCCGTCGCGCTCGATCGGCGCGGGCGCCCACATCGCGCGCTCGGCCCAGGAGACGTCCGCCTTGGTCAGGACGTCGCTGTGCTTGGTCCAGTGCACCAGGTCGGTGGAGGAGAAGGCATCCAGGTGCGTCTGCTCGTCGTAGGGCCTGGAGGTGGTCGGGAACACCCAGTAGGCGCCTTCGTACAACGCGATGTCCGGGTCGGCGTACCAACCGTCCACGAAGGGGTTGCCCGCCTCGGCGGTCGTGTACGCGGGCACGGCGACGGCGGGGGAGGGCGAGAGCATCGTCAGGAGGCCACCGGCGAGCAGTGAGGCGCAGAATCTGGTGGCGAGTACGGTCGTTCGGGCAGTCATGGCTGGGAACTCCAGTGGGGGAGGAGACGGGGGGCGGTGGCGACCGGGTGGCCGCCGCCGCTTCTCACATGTGCTGCTTCGCCGCGCTCACGGGGCCCACGGCGCTTCCACGGCCCAGGTGGTGTCCTCCGTGAACAGGGCCGGGTTGTCCCAGGTGTGCGTTCCGCCCGGTGTGGCGAGCCACAACTCGGCGTCGTAGTGGCGCAGGTACTGCTCGGGGAAGTTGTAGGCGGACAGTCTCACCCCGCCGTTCGCGCCCCGGACCGGGCAGAAGGTGGCATCCGCGCGGAACAGGTCGCCGCTGCCGCCCTCCTTGTACACGCGGTACTCGCGGTGGCGCAGGTACTCGCCCGGGTAGTTCCGCGACTCGAAGGAGTGACAGCCGCTGCCGGCGAGCCCCGGCACGATCCGCCACGTGGCGTCGTTCTTCAGCAGCGCGTCACTGCCGCCGCCCACGACCTCGGTGAACACGGCACCGTCCCGGTGCCGCGCGTAGCGGTCGGTGTACCCGGGTGTCGTCACGCGGAGGGACGTGTACTGACCGGTGGGCAGGGTCACGGGAGCGGCCGGTCGGCGGGAGGCGTCGATCAGGGCGCGATTGGCGGCCCGGACCCGGGCCTCGTCGACCTTGACCACCTGACGGTCGTAGGTGAGCAGCCCGTTGGCCTCGTTCTCCACGTCGGTGATCTCGGTGTAGACCGAGGCCGACAGACCCCGGGGCATGCGCACCTCACGGATGCCGTCCAGCAGGCCGACGAACCGGTTGTCCAGATGCGCGAGGTCGGGCTGGTCCTCGTAGCTGAAGCCGCCGCCGGGGTACCACTCGTGGCCGGCCACCTCGAAACCGAGGCCCCCGAACTCGCCGAGGACCGCGGCGCGGGTGGCGCTGGGCACCGTGGTGCCGGGACCCACGTAGACATGGTGGTCGACCACGTCACCGTTGCCGCCGTCCACCGCCCCGCAGCAGTTGACCCCGCTCATGTTGTCCACCAGCCGGGACGGGTCGTACGCCTTGACCTCGTCGGCGATGCGCGCCTGGTCGTACTGGCCCCAGCCCTCGTTCTGGTTCACCCACATCACCAGGGACGGTGAGCTGCGGTGCTGGTCGATGATCCGGTCGTACTCGGCCTCCCACTGGGTGCGCGCCGCGGCGTCGGGGGTGCGCTCCATGGACGGCATGTCCTGCCACACCAGCAGACCGAGCCGGTCGGCCCAGTAGAACCAGCGCTGCGGCTCGACCTTGATGTGCTTGCGCACCATGTTGAAGCCGAGGTCCTTGTGCTTCTGCAGGTCGTACCGGAGGGCGGCGTCGGTCGGGGCGGTGTAGATACCGTCCGGCCAGTAGCCCTGGTCCAGGGTGCCCGTCTGGAAGACGAACTCGCCGTTCAGGACCGGGCGCAGGAGGCCGCCGACGCGGGCGAGGCCGATGGAGCGCATGCCGGTGTAGCTGCCGACCGAGTCGACCGCCGTGCCGCCGGAGAGCAGTTCGGCCTTCACGTCGTAGAGGAAGGGATCGTCCGGCGACCACCGCCGCGCGTTCGGCACCGGGACGGTGAACTCACCGCCGGCCGGGCCGGTGGCGGTGCCGACCGTGGTGCCGCCGGTGGAGACGGTGACGCGGGCCTGGTGGCCGCTGGTCCCGGCGCCCCGCACCGTGACCCTCAGGCGGTTGTCGGTGAGGTCGGGCACCATGTCGAGACGGGTGATGTGCGCGGCCGCTGTGGGCTCCAGCCACACCGTCTGCCAGATGCCGGACGCGGCCGTGTAGAAGATGCCACCACCCGGATGCGGGGTCACGTCGTTGATCCGCTGTTTGCCGACCGCCTGACCGCCGGTCTGGGTGGGGTCCCACACGGAGACGACGAGGGTGTTCGTGCCCCCGTTCAGCAGGCCGGTGATGTCGTACGAGAACGAGTCGAAGCCGCCGTTGTGGACGGCACCGGCCTGCCGGTCGTTGACCCACACGGTCGTACGCCAGTCACTCGCGCCGAAGTTGAGCTGGACTCGGCGGCCGTTCCAGCCCGCCGGGACGGTGAAGGTGCGCTTGTACCAGAGCTTGTCGTCCTGCGTGATCCGGCGCTGGATGCCGGAGAGCGCCGACTCGGCGACGAACGGGACGCGGATCTGCTCGGTGAACGACGCGGGTCGGCCGGCGTCCTCCGGGGTGACGGCGAAGTCCCAGATGCCGTTGAGGTTGGCCCAGTCGGGACGGGTGAGCTGCGGCCGCGGGTACTCGGGCAGCGGACGGTCCACGGGGACCTGGTCGGTCCAGGGGGTGGTCATCGGCGCGGGCTTGGGGGCCCACGCCCGGGGCGCCGCGGTCGCGGTGCCGGGGCCGGTGAGGACCGTGCCGGCGAGCAGGGCCAGCACGGCCGACAGGGCGGTGAGCCACCACGATCTCCGTCTGAACCGGGGGAGGGGGAGACGTGGGGTGTGTACTCGACGCATCGTCACTCCTTGGGAAGTGGGGGTGGGAGACGTGCGCGTGCGAGAAACGGCCGGCCCGCGTCGGGGCGTGACCGGCCGCCTGGTACCCGGACGTGGCAGCGGGGGCCCGAGGCGGCCCGCTGCCGCGTCCGGAGCCTCACATCAGCTGCCGTCTGCGGCCCAGCCAGGTCTGGGCGACGACCACGACGGCCAGGAAGGCACCGCTGACGACCTGCTGGTACGAGGAGTCGAGGGAACCGATCTGGTTGATGACGTTCTGGATCACCTTGAGCAGCAGCACACCGACCAGTGCGCCGCTGACGTGGCCGAGCCCGCCGGTGAGCAGGGTGCCGCCGATGACGACGGCGGCGATCGCCTCCAGTTCCATGCCGTTGCCGAGGATGGTCACCCCCGAGGCGAGCCAGGCCGCGTTGAGCGCGCCGGCCAGTCCCGCCAGCACTCCGGACAGGGTGTAGACGAGGATTTTGGTGCGGGCCACCGGAGCGCCCATCAGCGCCGCCGCGTCCTCGTTGCCGCCGACCGCGTACACGTGCTGCCCGAACCGCGTGCGGCGCAGGACGACGGCCCCGGCGACGAACAGCGCCAGGGTGATCCACACGGGATTGCCGAGACCGAGGGTCGTGCCCTGACCGAGCTCGGCCAGGAAGGAGCCCTTGCCGATCAGGTACGTGTCGGCGCCCTCGTCGGTGAGCGCCAGCATCAGGCCGCGCGCACCGAGCATGGCCGCCAGGGTGACGATGAACGGCGCCAGCCGGGAGCGGGCCACCAGCAGCCCGTTGACGACGCCGATCGCCCCGCACACCACCAGCGGCAGCAGCAGCGCCACCAGCGTTCCGTGCCGCGAACCCCAGGCCGCCAGCACCCCGCCCAGCGCGAACAGCGAGCCGACCGACAGGTCGATGCCCCCGGTGATGATCACGAAGGTCATGCCGAGCGCGACGATCGCCAGGAACGCCGAACTCGTCGCCATGTTGCTGACGTTGTCCCCGGTGGCGAAGGAGTCGAAGCCGACCGACGCCACCAGGGAGACGGCCACCAGCACCGCCAGCGCGCCGTGCTGCTGGACCAGCGCGCTCACCCGCTCGGAGCGCGCGGGGCCCACGGGCCCGCCGGCCACCGCCGGCTTCTCGTCGCCGGCCGCGGTCACCGGGGCGTCCGTCTTCGTGGCGGTCATCGCTTCCCCCGTCCCCGTGCCGCGTAGACCGCGGCGACGATCACTACGGCCTGCGCGATCTGGGTCCAGGAGGGCGGCAGATCGTGCTTGATGAGGGTGGCGGTGAGCAGCTGGATGAGGACGGCTCCCGCCACGGTGCCGGCGATGTTCACCCGGCCGCCGGTCAGCGGTGTCCCGCCGACCACGACGGCGGTGATGGCGGACAGCTCCATCAGATTGCCCAGCGACGTCGGGTCGCTGGCCCCCAGCCGCGCGGTGGCCAGGACGCCCGCCACGGCGGCGAGCAGCGCGCAGACGACGTACACGACGATCAGCACGCGCCGTACCGGCAGCCCGGCGAGCTGCGCCGCGGGACGGCTGTCGCCGATGGCGAGGAGCTGCCGTCCGAAGGTGGTGCGGCGGACGACGAAGGCCACCAGCAGCGCCAGGACGGCGGCGATCAGGATCAGATACGGGACGCCCAGCACGTCGCCCGACCCCAGGGAGGCCAGCGACGGGTTGCGCAGGTCCTCCAGCTGGGGGAGCAGCACCAGGGCGAGGCCCCGGCCGCCGACCATGAGCGCCAGCGTCGCCACGATCGGCTGCACCCCGACGAGCGCGACCAGCGCCCCGTTGGCCAGTCCGACGCCCGCGGCGAACACCGCCACCACGAGCAGCGCCGGCACCAGACCGTAGCCGAGGTAGAGGGCCGTCACCGAGGCCGCCAGGGCCATCACCGCGCCGACCGAGAGGTCGACGCCCTCGGTGCCGATGACCAGGGCCATGCCGAGCGCGACGATGATGACGGGGGCGACCTGCACGGCCTGGGTGCGGAAGTTCTCCGCGGACAGGAAGTGCGGGGTGACGGCGACGTTGACGACCAGCAGCAGCGCCACGCCGGCGTAGACGCCGTACGTCTGCAGCCACTGCAGGACGCGGGCCCTGTCCAGCGGGACGGTCCTGAGGGTGGCTTCAGCCATCGGTGGCCGCCTCCTCGACCGCGTCCCGGTCCGGGGCGTGCCCGGCGATGGTCCGCATCAGCTCGTCCTCGGTGACCTCGTCGCCGGTCAGCTCGCCGACGACCGCACCGTCCTTCAGTACGACCACGCGGTCGGACCCTTCGATCAGTTCCTCCAGGTCGGAGGAGATGAGCAGGACGCCCAGGCCGTCCGCGGCCAGTTCGTCCACGAGTTTCTGCACCTCGGCCTTGGCCCCGACGTCGATGCCCCGGGTGGGCTCGTCCAGGAGCAGCACCTTGGGGTTCATCGCCAGCCAGCGGGCGAGCAGCACCTTCTGCTGGTTGCCGCCGGACAGTTCACCGACCTTCTGCTGCGGCGAGGACGCCTTGATGCGCAGCCGCTCGACGAAGGTGTCCACGATGCTGTCGACGCGCGCCTCGGAGACCAGACCGAAGCGGGAGAGCCGGGGCAGGACGGCCAGCGAGATGTTCTCGCGGACCGACAGGCCGGGCACGATGCCCTCGCTCTTGCGGTCCTCGGGCAGCAGGCTGATGCCCGCCCGGACGGCGGCGGGGGTGGAGCCGCCGCGCAGCGGGACCCCGGCCACCACCACACTGCCCGAACTGGTGGACAGCGCACCGGAGATGGCCTTCGCGGTCTCGGTGCGTCCGGAGCCGAGCAGCCCGCCGAGACCGACGACCTCGCCGGGACGGATGCTCACGGACACGTCGTGCAGCCTGTGCGGGACCGTCAGTTCGCGGGCCTCCAGCACCGGCCGGCTGTCGGTGGCGTGGTGGTCGCCGGTGAACTTCGTCAGGCCCTCCTGGCGGACCTCGCCCAGCTCCCGGCCCAGCATGGTGGAGACCAGGGAGAGCCGGTCGAGGTCGGCAAGGCGTCCGTGGTGCACGCGACGGCCGTCGCGCAGCACGGTGACCGTGTCGCACACGGCGTACAGCTCGTCGAGACGGTGGCTGACGTAGACGACGGCGATGCCCTCGTCGCGCAGCCGTCGGATGACCGAGAACAGCGTCTCGACCTCCCGCGGTTCCAGGGACGAGGTCGGCTCGTCCATGATGACGATCCGGGCCTCGCTCGCCACGGCACGGGCCAGGGCGACCATCTGCTGCGCGCCGACACCGAGGGTCCGCAGCGGCCGGCGGACGTCCACCCGGACGCCGTGGGCGCGCAGGGCCTGTTCGGCCTCCCGGTTCATGCGGGCGGAGTCCAGCAGGCCGAAACGGTTCCGCGGCTCGCGGCCCAGGAAGAGGTTGCGGGCCACGCTCAGCAGCGGGATGAGGTTGACCTCCTGGTAGATGGTCGAGATCCCGGCCTTCTGGGCCTCCAGCGGCGTGGCGAAGGAGACTTCACGGCCCTGGAAAACGATGTCACCGGCGTCGGGCCGGTAGACCCCGGTGAGGAGTTTGATGAGGGTCGACTTGCCGGCGCCGTTCTCGCCGATCAGGGCGTGGACCTCACCGGGGTGCAGGGTCAGGTCCACGTCGTCCAGGGCCCGGACGCCGGGGAAGGACTTGCTCAGTCCGCGGACGGCGAGGACTTCGGCGGGGGGAGCCACCTGTGCCTCCAGGAAGAAAGGGGTGACGGACGGACGAGGGCCCGGGCGGGCCGGGCCCCGGAGCGGGATCAGTAGGCCTTGCCGAGGTCCTGCTCGGCGTTGCCGGCGTCGTAGGCGCTGTCCTGGATCACGATGTCCTGGGGGACTTCCTTGCCCTGGGTGAAGGCGTCCAGCGTCTGGAACGCCAGCGGGCCGAACCTCGGGTTGGACTCGATGACGCCGCTGATCCAGCCGTCGACGACGCCCTGGACGGCGTTGCGCGTGCCGTCGACCGTGACGATCTTGACGTCGCCGGCCTTCTTGCCGGCGCCCTTGAGCGCGGCGACCGCGCCCAGGCCCATCTCGTCGTTCTCCGCGTAGATGCCCTTGATGCCGGGCTCGGACTGGATGAGCTGCTCGGTGACCTGCTGGCCCTTCTCACGGGTGAAGTCACCGGTCTGCTCGAAGACGACCTTCAGATCCGGGGCCTTCTCGGCGACGCGCTCCTTGAAGCCCCGGGTGCGCTCGGTGGTGACGTTGTTCCCGGCCGCGCCCAGCAGGATGGCGACCTCGCCCTTGCCGCCGGTGGCCTCGATCATCTGGTCGGCGGCACGGCGGCCCTGCTCGACGAAGTCCGAGGCGATGAAGGAGACGTAGTCCTTGCAGGCCGTGGCGTTGATCTTGCGGTCGATGGTGACGATCGGGACCTTCTTCGCAGCGGCGGCCTGCAGGACCGGGTCCCAGCCGTCGGAGTTGAGTGGGGCGATCACCAGCAGGTCGGCGCCCTTGGCGAGGAGGTCCTGGACGTCACTGATCTGCTTGGAGAACTGCGACTGGGCGTTGGCGGTGAGCAGCTTGACGCCTCTCTTGGCGGCCTCGTCCTTGATGGACCGCGTCTCCGCGATGCGGAACGGGTTGGCCTCCTTCTCCGACTGGGAGAAGCCGATCGTGGCGTCCTTCAGGTCGGTCTTCTCGCCGCCGTAGGCGTCGATGGTGCAGGTCTTGCCGCCCGGCTTCGGTGTGACGACCTTCTGGCCGGCGTCGGCGGCGGCCGCCGTGGACTTCTCGCTGCCCGACGCGTCGTCCTCGGACTTGGCGCAGGAGGTGGCGGTGAGGGCCACGGCGGCGGCCAGGGCCACGACCACGGGACGGGCGAGGAGGAGGGAACGGTGAGTGGTGCGCTGCATGGTGACCCCGATCCGGGTGACGCTGGAAGGGAACTGGGGAGCCGAAGGACGCGCGGATGTGGAGCTGCTCCCCCTGTGCGAAGCGGCGTCCGGAGCGCCGCAAGGAGGTTTTACATCGTTGGAAGAGGGCTGTAAACCCCCTGTGCGCAAGGTGCGAAGTGAACGGAGCGGGGAGGCGACGGCCCGTTCCGGCGCCGCACGGGCCGCCGTCCGACGGGGCAAGCGCTTGCCCGGTGCCTTGCCCGCACACCGCGGATCGCCGCCGGCGCACGGCGTGTGCGCAGGGGGCCGGGCTCCGGTCCCGCGCACACGAAGACCCGCCGGCGCACGGCGCGTGTGCCGACGGAGACCGGGCCCAGGCACTCGGTGGTCCGGGGCGGACCCGGTCCGGGGAACCCGCGGTACCGGTCGCCGACTTGAGTACTCACGGGGGCGACAAGGGAGCCTGGAGGCATCCGCCCACTGCCGCCGACCACGGGCAGTCGTGCTCCTCCCGGCACCTCAAGGGCTTGGGGGACGTCCCGTGGTGCCGGGCTTCGTGAAACCCCTCCCGGCCCGCCGAGAGCATCCGGCAGGCACCGGCCAGCATCCGGCAGGCACCCGGCCCGCCGGCTCCCGGCGCGTCGGCCGCTCATGGACACGGAAAGGCCGCGCGCCGGTTCGCAGGCGTGTCGCGTGTCGACACGGCCACTCGGCCCGACCCCGGTCGACCCGGTGTGCGGCACCATGGGCGCGTTCGAGTGCGGGCCGCCCCGTCTCCGCGAACGCCGTCGCGGTGTTTCCGCCCGGCGTCGGCGTGCCGGAGAGCGCCTCCGCTCAAGGGCTTCGGCGCGTCAGAGGGCGTCTCCACTCAGGGGCGTCGGCGTGTCGGCCGCCCCGACGGCACTGCCGCAGGAGTGTCGCGAGCACTGCCGACGCACAGGCGCACGCCGGGCGCCCCCGGAGCAGGCTCGTTCCGAAGCCGCGGGCACCGAAGCCGCGGGCATCGCCCGCGACCTGCCCGGTACGTCAGCCGTCCGTCGCCTTCCCGGCCGAAGGCCGCCCCAACGTACTCTCCCGCTCGGCGAGTTGGTAATCCGCCCAGATCCGGCGCGGTTCCGGCGCCCGGTCGTTGAGGCGGGCGAGCACCGACTCCACCGCCAGCCGGCCGATGGCGGCCTTGTCCGGCGACACGGAGGTGAGGGTCACCGCCCCGAAGCGTCCCTCGATCACGTCGTCGAAGCCGACGACGGCGATGTCCTCCGGTACCCGCAGCCCCCGTTCGTGCAGCACCCGCATCGCCCCGATCGCCATCGGGTCGTTGTAGGCGAACACCGCGTCGGGCCGCCGTCCGCTGTCGAGGATGTGGTTCATGGCCAGCGCCCCGTCGGCGTGTCCCCAGCCGTCGGTGGCGGCGACGAGTCCTTCGTCGGCCGGCAGTCCGGCCGCGCCGAGCTCCTCGCGCCAGCCGCGCACGCGCAGTTGCGCCGGCTCGCTGCGCCCGCGCCGGGCCCCGATGAACGCCACCTCCCGGCGCCCCAGACCGATCAGGTGCCGGACGGCGGCGCGGGCCGCGGCCACGTTGTCGATGGCGATGTGGTCGTACGGCAGGTCGTAGTCCCGCTCGCCGAGCAGCACCAGCGGCACGTCCTGGGCGCGGTCGCGCAGGTCCTCGGTCTCCAGCTCGATGGGGCTGAGGATGAGTCCGTCGATGACCCGGGCCCGGAAGCCCTGGCTCACCAGCAGTTCCTGCTCGCGCATGCCCCCGGTGTGGTCGAGCAGCACGATGTAGTCGTGCTCGGACGCGGCGTCGATGACGGAGGCGGCCAGCTCGGCGAAGTAGGGGTTCCCGAGCTCGGGCAGGGCGAGCGCGATGATGCCCGTACGCCCCTTCCGCAGATGCCTGGCGGCGAGGTTGGGCCGGTAGCCGAGCGTGTCGATGGACCGCTGGACGCGCTCACGCATGGCCGGGGTGACGTGCTGGTAGTTGTTCACCACGTTGGAGACGGTCTTGATGGAGACCCCCGCGTGCGCGGCGACGTCCTTGAGGCTGACCCGCACGGCAATCCCTTCGTGAGCGGCCCGACCCGGTCGGTCGGTGCGGATGCGCGCCATCACCACGAGCCGTGCGCCGAGCCGCTGGGCTCAAGTTTTACAACGTTATACATGCCGTTCCGCGACACTGACAAGGCGCGCACGGGGACGTGTCGGGAACGGCCCCACAGGCCTCGCCGGGCCGGAGGGCCACCGGGCGCCGGCGACGGTGCCGTCACGGGAAGTGTCGTCCCGCGAGCCGGTCGCCGTCCACCGCCGTGGCCCGCGAGCGCGGTGGCGCGCACGGCCCGAGCGGCCCGGTCCGGGCGGCCCGGCCCTCATCCTCCCGTGCTCTCCCGCACGATCAGCCGGTGCCCCGCCGTCTCGTCGACCGCCGGCCCGCCGGATCCGCCCGCGTCGATGCGGTCCAGCAGCAGCTCCACCGCCCGTCGCGCGATGCCGCGCTTGTCCGGGGCGACCGTGGTGATGGTGGGGATGCTGAACCGGGTGGCCTCGATGTCGTCGAACCCGACCACATCGAGGTCCCCGGGCACCGACCAGCCGTCCTCGTGGAGCGCCCGCACCGCCCCGAGCGCCAGGTGGTCGTTGAGGCAGAGCATCGCGTCCGGCCGCTCCGGCAACCGCATCAGCGCGCGGGCGGCGGCGGCCCCGTCGGCCCAGCGGAACGCGGGTACCGGAAGGACCAGTTCGTCCGGCAGCGCCACCCCGGCCGCGGCCAGGGCCTCCTGGTGGCCGACCGTGCGCAGCCGGCCGGTGTTCCGCGCCCCGTGCAGATCGCCGCCGATCACCGCGATGCGCCGGCGGCCCCGCGACAGCAGGTGCTCGGTCGCCTCGCGCGCCGCCGTCACGTTGTCGATCGCCACGTGGTCGGCGCTGCCGGGCAGGTTGCACTCGCCCAGCAGCACCAGCGGCAGCCGGGTGTCGCGATCGGCCAGGTCGCGGGGGAGCAGGGCGAGCGGCGAGAGGATGACGCCGTCGGTGAACTGGGCGTCGAACCCGCGCACCGCGGCCAGTTCCTTCTCGTGCCGTCCGCCGGTCTCGACCAGCAGCGTGGTGCTGCCCCGGCGTTCGGTCTCCGCCATGACGTGCCGGGCCAGCTCGGCGAAGTAGGCGACGTCCAGGTCCGGTACGGCCAGCGCGATCATGCCCGTACGGCCCCGGCGCAGTTGCCGTCCGGCGATGTTGACCCGGTAGCCGAGGGCGTCGATGGCCTCCCGCACCGCGGCCCGGGTCCGCTCGGAGACGTGCTCGTAGTCGTTGAGGACGTTCGACACCGTCTTCGCCGAGACGCCGGCGTACTCCGCGACGTCCTTGATCCTGGGCCTGCCCATGCTTCCCTTCTCGCCCCTCCCGCTGCCTGGGGGATCGTAACCGCAGCTCCGGCGGGCCCGGTCGCGGGCGGTGCGAACCGTCGTGTCGAAAACTTTCCGTCGCCGCCATTTACATCGATGTAATCGTATGGTCGCATGACCCCGTACGCAGCGCACCTGCACTGATGAGGAGCAGCATGAGCACGCCCCTGCCCCCGGACGTCCCGCGTCCGGAGTACCCCCGGCCCCAGTTCGTCCGCGAGGCATGGCTGAACCTCAACGGCCGCTGGCAGTTCGAGACGGACCGCGGGGACAGCGGACTGGAGCGCGGACTGCGCGACCGCGACCTCGCGGGCGAGATCCTCGTGCCCTTCTGCCCCGAGTCCGAGCTGTCGGGAATCGGCGACACGGACTTCATGGAGGCCGTCTGGTACCGGCGCACGGTGACGATCCCGGCCGAGTGGTCCGGTTCCGACGTACTGCTGCACTTCGGAGCGGTGGACCACGACGCCACCGTCTGGGTCAACGGCACCGAGGTGGCCCGCCACCGCGGCGGCTTCACCCCGTTCACCGCGGAACTGCGCGGGGCGGCCGCGCCCGGCGAGGAGGCCGTGATCGTGGTCCGCGCCCGCGACACCCGGCACGGCCCGCAGGCCCGCGGGAAGCAGGCCACCTGGTACGCCAACACCCACTGCCACTACACCCGCACCACCGGGATCTGGCAGACGGTGTGGCTCGAACCGGTGCCGGCCGCGGTCCGCCTCAAGCGCCCGCGGATCACCCCGGACCTGGGCTCGGGCTCCTTCCACGTCGACCTCCCGGTCACCGGCAACCTGCCGGGCCACCGGGTGCGCGCGGTCCTCGCGGACGAGCGCGGCGAGGTCGTGTCCGCCTCCGCCCGCGCCGACCTCGACCTGTGCCCCCGGCTGGTGCTGACCGTGCCCGAGGACCGGCTGCGCACCTGGTCGCCGGCCGACCCGCACCTGTACGACCTGCGCCTCCAGCTCCTCGACGCGGCGGGCGGGGTCGTCGACGAGGCGACGTCGTACGCGGGCCTGCGGTCGGTCGCCCTCCACGGCAAACGGGTGCTGATCAACGGCGAGCCCGTCTTCCAGCGGCTGGTGCTCGACCAGGGGTACTACCCGGACGGGCTGATGACCGCCCCCACCGACGCCGACCTCGTGCGCGACATCGAACTCGGCCTGAAGGCCGGCTTCAACGGGGCCCGGCTGCACCAGAAGGTGTTCGAGGAGCGCTACCTCCACCACGCCGACCGCCTCGGCTACCTGGTGTGGGGCGAGTTCGGCGACTGGGGCTGCGAGACGGGCGTCCGCGACGACAACCAGCGCCCCGACGCCGGCTACGTCGCCCAGTGGCTGGAAGCCCTGGAACGCGACCACTCCCACCCGTCGATCATCGGCTGGTGCCCGCTGAACGAGACGTACCAGAACCTGCACGACCGGATCACCCAGCTCGACGACGTGACCCGGGCGATGTTCCTGGCCACCAAGCAGGCCGACCCCAGCCGCCCGGTGATCGACGCCTCCGGCTACGCCCACCGCGTGCCCGAGACCGACGTCTACGACTCGCACTGCTACGAGCAGGACCCGGAGGTCTTCGCCAGGACCATGGCCGGACTCGCCGAGGGCCGCCCGTACGTCAACACCGCACCCGACGGCCGCGACTGGTCCGTGCCCTACCGCGGACAGCCCTACTTCTGCAGCGAGTTCGGCGGCATCTGGTGGGACGCGGCCGTCGCCGCGACCGCGGCGGGCGACGAGCGGGGAACGTCCTGGGGGTACGGCGAACGGCCGCGCACCGCCGAGGAGTTCCTGGCCCGCTTCACCGGCCTGGTGGACGTCCTGCTCGACGACCCGGACATGTTCGGCTACTGCTACACGCAGCTCACCGACGTCTTCCAGGAGCGCAACGGCGTCTACGGCTTCGACCGCGGCGAGAAGTTCGACACCGCCGTACTGCGCCGCGTCCAACAGCGCACGGCCGCCTGCGAGTCCGCCGGCTGACAGCACCGGGCCCGGCCGTCCGGCGGACGACCGTGACCGGGCTCCCTCCCCAGACCATGTCGTCCGCAGCGTCCGGCGGCGATGTACATCGATGTAGAAGAAAGGTAGTGCCATGGTCGACCTGCCTGGCCCACGGGCCGCCTCCGCCGGGCCGGAAGGCAACCGCGCCGCGCCGTCCCGCCGCGGCCTGCTCCGCGCCTCGCTGGCCTCCGCCGCCGCGCTCCTCGGCGGCGGATCCCTCGCCGGCTGCGGCTTCGCCGCAGCCTCGTCGGACCCGCGCACCGTGCGCATGTGGGACCTGTTCAGCGGCGCCGACGGCGCGCTGCTCGACGAACTGATCGACCTCGCACGGCCGGGCATGTCCGGCACCCGCGTCGAGCGGACCGTGCTGGAGTGGGGCACGCCCTACTACACCAAGCTCGCCATGGCCTCGGCCGGCGGGCGCGGCCCGGACGTCGCCGTCTCCCACATGTCGCGCCTGGCGGGGTACGCGCCGCTCGGACTGCTCGACTCCTGGGACACCGGCCTGCTGGCCGAGTTCGGCGTCCGCGAGCAGGACTTCGCCGAAGCGGTGTGGGGCCGCACCCAGTACCGGGGCCGGACGTTCGCCGTACCGCTGGACACCCACCCGTTCATCGTCTTCTTCCACCCGGACCCCGCCCGCGAGGCCGGACTGCTGACCGGTGACGGAGCCCTCGACCAGGAGGCCTTCTCCACACCCGAGCGGTTCCTCGAAGCCGGCCGGGAACTCGCCAGGGCCTCCGGGAAACAGGGGATCTCCTTCGGCTACGTCAACGACACGGCGCAGGGCTGGCGGCTGTTCTACGGGCTCTACCGGCAGACCGGGAACGACCTCGACCTGCCCGTGGGCGGCACGGTCACGGCGAACGTCGACGCGATGACCGAGGTCATCGCCTTCATGCGGAAACTGGTCGACGGACGCGCCAACCCGCGCCGCCTCGACTACCCGGCGGCCCTCGCCAACTTCACCAACGGACAGACCGCGATGATCCTCTCTGGCGAATGGGAGCTCGGCACCTTCCGGGCCGCCGACCCGAAGGTCGGGGCGGCACCCTTCCCCACGGTGTTCGGCACCCCGGCGGTCTACGCCGACTCCCACTCCTTCGTCCTGCCGCGCCGCCCCGAGCCGGACGAGGCGCACCGCAGGCGCACCCACCGGGCGGTGGCCGCGATCCTCAAGGCGGGCCAGACCTGGGCGAAGGCCGGTCACATCCCCGCGTACCAGCCGGTGACCCGCACGCCGGACTACGCGCGGCTGAAGCCCCAGTCGCGGTACGCACAGGCCGCCGACCACGTCGTGCTCGACCCGCCCGTCTGGTTCGCGGGCGCCGGTTCCGACTTCCAGAACTCCATGTCGCAGGTGCTCCAGCAGTCCATGCTCGACGGCCTGGCGCCCGACCGGGCGGCCCGCGCCATGGTCGAGCGGATCAACACCGCCCTGTCCCAGCCCAGTCCGGCCTGAGCCGCCGCGAAGGAGGCAGCAGATGTCCACCCCACTCGCTTCCCCCGGCCGGCCACCGGCCGGCCGGACCGCCACCGGACCCGTCGCGACCCTGCGCCGCGCCTTCCCGCCGGGGCTGCTCCTCGCCCTGCCCTTCCTCGTCCTGTTCGCCCTCTTCATGCTCTGGCCGCTGGTCCAGGGCGCCTGGATGAGCCTCACCGACACCTCCCTCTCCGCCCACGACCCCTCCTTCGTCGGGCTGGACAACTACACGGAGGCCCTCGGCGACGCCGAGATGTGGCGCGCGATGTGGCACACGGTGTGGTTCACCGTCGTCTCCACCGTGCCCCTGGTGGCCGTCGCCCTCGTCATGGCCCTGCTGGTGTACACCGGGCTGCCCGGACAGTGGGTGTGGCGGCTCGCGTTCTTCGCCCCGTACCTGCTGCCGGTCGGGGTGATCGGACTGCTGTGGCTCTGGCTGTACCAGCCGGACCTCGGCCTCTACAACCACCTGCTGCAGGCGGTCGGGCTGGACGGCCTCGCGTGGCTGAGCGACGAGTCCGTCGCCCTGTACGCCGTCGTGATCGCCACCCTGTGGTGGACCGTCGGCTTCAACTTCCTGCTGTTCCTCGCGGCGCTGCAAGCCGTGCCCGACCACCTGTACGAGGCGGCGGCCCTGGACGGAGCGGGCGCCTGGCGGCGGCTGTGGCACGTGACGCTCCCGCAACTGCGGCGCATCACCGGCGTGATCACGGTGCTGCAGGTACTCGCCTCGCTGAAGGTCTTCGACCAGGTGTACCTGCTCACCAAGGGCGGGCCCAACGGCTCCACCCGCCCCGTCGTCGAGTACCTCTACGACATGGGCTTCACCGGCTACCGCCTCGGCTACGCCTCCGCCATCGCCTACGTCTTCTTCGCCCTCGTCGTCCTCGCCTCCGCCGTGCAGCTCGTCGCCCTTCGCCGCAGGGAGAAGTGACATGACCTCCATCGACGTCCCCACACGGCCCGCGCGCCGCACGGCCTCCCCGCTCCCGGCCGCGCGCCGGGCCCACCGGAACCGGCCGGTCCCGCAGCGCGGACCCCACCTCACCCTCGGCGCGAGCCGGCTCTCCCGCACCCTGGCCCTGGCGGCCCTCGCGGTGCTGGCGCTGCTCTGGCTGCTGCCGATGGCCTGGGCGGTGCTCACCGCCTTCAAGTCCGAGCAGGACGCCAGCGACCCGGTCCACTGGATCTGGCCGCGGGGCGGTTTCACCCTGGACGCCTTCCGCACCGTGATCGAGCGCGGCGACCTGCCGCTGTGGATGCTGAACAGCTTCCTTGTCGCCGCGGCCGTCACCGCCGTCACCGTGGCCGTGTCCGCGACGGCCGGCTACGCCTTCTCCCGTACGGTCTTCCGCGGCCGCCGGTGGCTGTTCGCCCTCACCGTCGCATCGGTCCTCGTCCCGCCGCAGATGCTGATCGTCCCCTGGTTCCAGCAGATGCTCACCCTGGGCCTCGTGGACACCTACGCGGCGGTGATCCTGCCGCAGACGGTGGCGCCGGTGATGGTGTTCATCCTGAAGAAGCACTTCGACGCCGTCCCGCGCGAGCTGGAGGAGGCCGCCCGCATCGACGGCGCGGGCCACGCGCGGATCTTCTGGTCGGTGCTGCTGCCGCTGTCCCGCCCCATGCTCGCCGCGGTGTCGATCTTCGTGTTCATCGGGGCGTGGAACAACTTCCTGTGGCCGTTCGTGTCCACGTCCGACCCGGCGCTGATGACCCTGCCGGTCGGCATCACCGCGGTGAAGGACGCCTACGGCGTCAACTACGCCCAGACGATGGCGTCCTCGGTGCTGGCCGCACTGCCCCTGGTCCTGGTCTTCGTCTTCTTCCAGCGGCACATCGTGAAGTCGGTGGCGACGACCGGCCTGGGCGGCCAGTGACTCCCGGTGGCGTGCCGCGAGGGGGCCGCGGCCGGGTGGGGCGTTAGCGTCGGGACATGGCCGGTGATCGCCGCGGATGGCGGGTGTGTCTGCTCGGCGGCGCGGTGTTCGCGGTGTGCATGACCGGCACCACGCTGCCGACCCCGCTCTACCCCCTGTACCAGGAGAAGTTCGGCTTCTCCGAGCTCACGGTCACCGTCGTGTACGCCGTGTACGCCTTCGCGGTCGTCGGAGCACTGCTGCTGGTGGGCGACGCCTCGGACGCCGTGGGCAGGCGTCCGGTGCTGTGGTGGGGCCTGGGCTGCGCGGCCGCGAGCGCCGTCTGCTTCCTGTGCGCCACCGGTCAGGGCCTGCTGTACTCCGGGCGGCTGCTGTCCGGGCTCTCCGCCGGGCTGTTCACCGGGGCCGCCACGGCGTACGTCATGGAGTCGGCGCCGCCCGGCGGAACCTCCCGGGCCACGTTCGTCGCCACCGCCGCCAACATGGGTGGCCTCGGCTGCGGTCCGCTGCTCGCCGGCCTCCTCGCCCGGTACGCGCCCCGGCCGCTGCATCTGCCGTTCGCCGTGCACCTCGCCCTGGTCGCCTGCTCGGCCGCCGTCCTGCTGTGGCTTCCGGAGACCGTGGCGGAGCGCCGCCCGCCGGCCACCGTACGACCGCGGCGGCCGGGGGTGCCGGTGCGGGTGCGGCCGGTGTTCGGCCCGGCGGCGGTCGCCTCGTTCGCGGGTTTCGCGTTGTTCGGTGTGTTCACCTCCGTCGGTCCGGCCTTCCTCGCGCGGTCCCTGGACGTGACCGATCACGCCGTGAGCGGGCTGGTCGTGGCGCTGGCCTTCTTCTCCTCGACCGGCGGTCAGCTGGCCGCCGGGCGGGCCGGCCCGGTCCGGTCACTGCCGCTGGGATGTGCCGGACTCCTCGCCGGGCTGGCGCTGCTCGCGGGCGCGTTGTACGGGGACCTGCTGGCGCTGGTGGTGCTCAGCGCGGTCACCGGGGGGTTCGGGCAGGGGCTCGCGTTCCGCGGCGCGCTGTCCGCCGTGAGCGGGGCGTCCCCGCCGGACCGGCGCGCGGCGGTGATCTCGACGCTGTTCGTGGTGGCGTACCTGGGCATCTCGGTGCCGGTCATCGGTGTGGGGCTGCTGACCGGCCCGATGGGCCTGGAGGGCGCGGGACTGGTGTTCATCGCCTGCATGGGAGCCCTCGTCGTGGCGGCGGCCGGCTACCTCCTGCGCCGGCCGGTGCCGGCGGGGACCTGACCACCGGCCGTGCGCCTGGCCGGCGAAGGTGCTTCCGGCGCCGTCCGGGTGACCGGGCCGCGCTACGACTCGATGAATTCCAGGATGTCGCGGTTGAGGACGTCCGGATGGGTCGCCAGCATGCCGTGGGGGTACCCCTCGTAGGTCTTCAGAGTGCCGTTCTCGAGCAGCTCGACCGTCAACGGCGCGGAGTTCTCGTAGGGGACGACCTGGTCGTCGGTGCCGTGCGCGACGAGGACCGGGACGCCGATCTTCTTCAGGTCCTCGGTGAAGTCGGTCTCCGAGAACGCCTTGATGCACTCGTAGTGGGCGTTGGCCGCCCCCATCATGCCCTGTCGCCACCAGTTGTCGATCAGGCCCTGGGAGACCTCCGCGCCGGGCCGGTTGAATCCGTAGAACGGACCCGACGGCACGTCGATGTAGAACTGCGCGCGGTTGGCGGCCAGGGCCGCGCGGAACCCGTCGAAGACGTCGATCGGCAGACCGCCGGGGTTGCTCTCGGACTTGACCATGACCGGGGGCACCGCGCCCACCAGCACCGCCTTGGCGACCCGGCCCGGCTCGGCCCGCGCGACGTACCGCGCGACCTCTCCGCCGCCGGTCGAGTGCCCGACGTGCACGGCCTCCCGGAGATCGAGGGCGCCGGTCAGCACCGCCACGTCCGCGGCGTAGGTGTCCATCTCGTGGCCGGCCGAGGCCTGACCGGAGCGGCCGTGACCACGCCGGTCGTGAGCGATCACGCGGTAGCCCCGGGACAGGAAGAACAGCATCTGGTTGTCCCAGTCGTCGGCGCTGAGCGGCCAGCCGTGGTGGAAGACGACCGGCTGTCCGTCGCGCGGACCCCAGTCCTTGTAGAAGATGGTCGTGCCGTCGGGGGTGGTGACCGTGCCCATGGTGATCCCTCCGCGTGATCCGGATCGACGGCACTCACCCTACGCGCCGGCCTGGCGCGCCTCACCTCCTGAATGTCCACCGGAGGGCGGTCGGGTGCGCCTTATGGTGTTTCGATGCCGCTTGTTCCCAGATGGGTCCTCTTCTCCTCGGGGTGTGCGCCCCTCCTGCTGATCGGGGGCTGGACGATCGCGGCGTCACTGGAGGGGCCCGCCTACGACCCCGCCACTCAGACGATCAGCGTCCTGGCGGCCTACGGAGCCGCGGGGTCCTGGGTGATGACCGCCGCGCTGCTGGCGCTGGGCGCCTGCCATCTGCTCACCGCCTGGGGGCTGCGGGCGGCGGCGACGGCCGGACGCGTGGCGCTGGCCGGCGGGGGAGTGGCGGCGCTGGTGGTGGCGCTGCTGCCGGCGCCGAGCAGCGGGGGTCCCTGCGCCACGGTTCGGTGGCCGCGGTCGGATTCGCGCTGCTGGCCCTGTGGCCGCTGCTGGCCACCGGTGGCGGTGTCGCTCCGTGGGCGCTGCGGCCGGCGGCCTCGGCCGCGGCGACCGCCTTGATGGTCGTCGGCGCCGTGTGGTTCCTCGTGGTGACGGCCCTTCAGTCCCTGTGGCCCTTCGTGGTCGTCGTCTCCTGCCTCCGTCATGTCGGGGGCGACGGACGGCCCGCGGTTCGGGCGGACTGACGGGGTCGGTGAGGCGCGGGCCGCGGCGACCGCTGCCCGGCCGCGTTCATGGCCTCCCTCGGCGTGGGCGACCGAGCCCGGCTCCCCGGCGGCCCCCGCCCGGACAGCCTGCCCGGAAAGCCGGCGGCGGGGACGGCGTCAGCAGCCGTCGCGGTACGGCGTGCCGGGAGCGATGCGTTCCCGGTACGCCCGGGTCGGCGGCGGAATCCGCCCGCAGACATGTGCCGCCACCCGGTGCGGGTCCAGGTCCCAGGTGCGCCGGGTGCCGTCCCGGCTGACCGTGTGCAGGGTGTCGTCGCCGTCGAACACGGCGTCCTGGACCCGCCCGGTGTGCCCGCGCAGCGTCGCCTTCGGGGCCCGGCCCGGGACGTCCGGCGGGGACCTGTACGCGGTCCGGGCCACCCGTTTCGGGACGCGGGTACTGCTGGGCGACGTCCGCGGCAAGGGCCTGGACGCCGTCTCCACCGTGCCCGTCCTCCCGGGCGCGTTCCGGGAGGCGGCGGAACGGGCTCCCGACCTCGCCGTCCTCGCCCGGCGACCGGACACCGCTCTGGAGCGTGAGGCGCCCGGCCGCGAGACCGACGTGCTCGAGACCGTCTTCGCCACGGCACTGCCGCTCGAGGTCCCCGCGAGCACCCACGCGATGCGCCTGCTCAACCTCGGACACCCCCCTCCCCACCTGGTCCGCGGCACCGGCACGGGCACGGTGGGCGACACGGAGCCGGGGCTGCCCCTCGGTCTGGAGCACCTGTACCGCAGCCGCCCGGCCGTCACCGAGGTGGCCTTCGAGCGGGACTCGGTTCTGATCATGGTCACGGACGGTGTCACCGAGGCCCGCAACCGCACCGGCGACTTCTACGACCCCCAGCGGCACCTGCCGCGTCTGGTCCCCTTCCCCGCCGCGCACACCGCGGCCGGTGCGGTGCCGGCCGACGTGAAGCGGTGGGCCGACGGGCCCCAGGCGGACGACCGGGCGATCCTCGCCGTCCGGCGCGACACCTCCGGCCCGCAGGAGGAACAAGCCGTTCGGGCCATCCCGGAACCCTTGGGAATATACCCCTGGGGGGTATATGTTGCTCCCGGTGGGCCGACACGGCCCCCGAGACGCCGAATGCCGAATGGGGATGAAGGCCATGGACCACAGCACGCATCACGCCACCGGGCACGGACACGCGTCCTGGGCGACGGCGGTGAAGGCGACGCTGCACTGCCTGACCGGCTGCGCCATCGGTGAGATCCTCGGCATGGTCATCGGCACGGCCCTGCTGTGGGGCAACGTACCGACCATGATCCTCGCGATCTTCCTCGCCTTCGTCTTCGGCTACTCCTTCACCCTCTTCGCGGTGATGCGGGCGGGCCTGTCCCTGGGGGCCGCGGTCAAGGTGGCGCTGGCCGCCGACACGGTCTCCATCGCGGTGATGGAACTGGTCGACAACGCGATCATCGCCCTGACGCCGGGCGCGATGGACGCGCACCTGTCGGACGGGCTGTTCTGGTCGGCGCTGCTCGGCGGCTTCGCCGTGGCGTTCGTGATCACCACGCCGGTCAACAAGTGGATGATCGGCCGCGGCAAGGGCCACGCCGTCGTCCACGCCCACCACTGACCGCGGAACGCCTCAGCGCTCGCGGTCCAGGACGCGGCGGGCCGCCTCGGCCTCCGCCGCCGACGGGGACAGCTCGTCGAGGGAGTCGAGCTCGGTGTCGGACTCCAGTTCCCGCTCCCAGGCCGCCGCCAGCCGTTCCTGTTCCTCGCGCGGTCTGCCGCTGACGTCCTCCCGGTGGCGGGGGTCCAGAGCCGTGAGGAATCGTCCGACCGGGTCCGTGGGCATGCCGTGCTCCTTGTCGTTCCGTCGTTCGGAAGGGGCCGCGCTACCGACCCAGGATGGCCAGCCGGCCCCGGAGCGGCCGCCCGACACGGCCTGCGACCACCCTGATGGCCCCGCCCCGCCGGCGGCGGCCCGCACGGGACCGCCGATGCCGGGCCGGTCGGGCCCCGCGGGGCGTCCCGCTCGCCGAGCGCCCGCTCCATCGCCCCGCGCCACGGCGGTGCCCGCCCCGGGACGAGGCCCTCGGGACCCGTTGTCAGAGCCCTGCCCTACAGTTCCCGTCACTTGATCACTGCGGGTGCGGGAGGCACGCATGGGGTGGGTGTCGGCAGGCGACTACGAGGTCGCCCTCGACGACGGCAAGGTGGTGTGCCGCAACGCGGCCGGACGGCGGCTGAAGTCCGTACCGCCCAAGATCGCCGACGATCCGGCGGTGGTGGGGCTGCGTCAGCTCACCGAGTGGCTGGAGCGGCACGAACGGCAGTGCCTGGCCGATGTGGAGCGGTGGATGGTGCGCTCGCTGCCGGTGCCGTTCGCGGTCCTGGCGCGGGTGTGGCCGGACCCCGCCTGGCAGGCCGCCCTCCGCGACGTGGTGGTCACGGGCACGGACGGCGCGGTGGCCGGATTCCTGCGGGACGCCGACCCCGAGCGCGGCCTCGGCCTGGTCGACCTCGACGGTGACACCGTCCGTCTCACCCCCGGCCTGGTCCGCCTGCCGCACCCCGTGCTCCTCGACGACCTGGAGGAGCTGCGGGAGTTCGCCGTCGAACTCGGCGTCGAACAGCGCGCCCAGCAGCTGTTCCGCGAGGTGTGGCACCGGCCCGCGGCACTCGACGCCGAAGCCGCCTCCGTCGAGGACTACGCGGGCGGAGCCTTCAAGGAACTGCGGTTCCTGCACGGCCGCGCGACCCAGCTGGGCTACCGCGTGCGCGGCGGCCACGCCGTGTGCTCCGTGGTGGAGGACGGCCACGCCGTCGAGGCCCGGGTGTGGGTCGGCGACTACGACGGCTACGAGGAGACGGAGACCGGCCCCCTGGTCTTCACCGACCCGGCCGGCCGGGTGCTGAAGCTCGGCCGGGTCGGGCCGGTGGCCTGGTCGGAGGGCATGCGCATGGCGGCCGCGCTGTACGCCGGACGCGACATCGAGGACGAGGAGCGTGCGGCATGACGACGTACGACGGATTCACGTACGACGAGACCACCTCCGCCGCGCTGCTCGACGCCGGCGCCGTACTGCCCCCGGGCACCACGGACCGGGAGGACGCCGACGTCCTCACCGTCCGCACGTACACGCACGCCGCGCTGGACGAGCGGAAGGTCGTGCGGCTGGTGCCGGGCACGCTGGGCGAGGCGGAGGACCTCGCCCTGGACTTCCTCGGACTGGTCCGCGAGCCGGAGACCCGCGAGGTCGGGCAGGTGCGCCGGGAGACCCTCGGCTTCCCCGCGTGGGCGCTGGTCAACGACCCGGCGAACGGGCACCACGCGCTGGCGCTGGTCAAGGACGTCGAGCGGCTCGCCCGGCAGGCCAAGTCCCGCCCCGGCACCGCGAAGGAGGGCTTCGAGGCGCTCGGCGAGCGGCTCGGCCGGGCGGTGCCGCACTTCCTGCCCACCTTCTACGAGCAGGCCGCCCGCGTCTTCCTCCAGCATGAGAACACCACCTACGCGGCGGCGTTCTTCGGCAAGGCCCGTGACGCGGAGCGGGTGCACGCGCTGACCGTGGACGAGGAGCGGCAGCGGGCCGTGTTCCTGGAGTTCGCCTTCGCCGGGGCACTGACGGTCAAGGCCCTCAAGGAGCACGTGAAGGCCCTCGCGGCGCGGCTCACCCCGGCCGAGGCCTGGGCCCAGTTCCGGCAGCTGACCGTGGAACGCTGCGCGGCCGGCATGCCGCCGTACGCGTCGCTGCCCCAGGACGCCCGAGCCCTGATCAAGGCCGCCGACCTGGACCGGGTCACCGAGGAGTGCGCCCTGGTCGCGGACCTGCTCGCGTCGCCCGCGGCGGTCCGGGCCCCCGCGTCCTTCTGGAACACCTACCGGGCGACCCTCGTCGTCCTGGCCGAACGGCGGCCCGCCGTACGCGGCCGGCTGCTGGAGATCATGCCGGCCGGGCTCGGCCGCTCCACCGAGGACGACGAGTTCTGGCTGGCGCTGCTCGCCGAGACCGGCGCCGACCGGCTGCTCACGGGCGAGGACGGGGCGGCGGACGCGGCCGACCCGGCGGACTGGCTCAGCCGCTGGGCCCTGCACCGCAAGCACGGCGGCACCGTCAGCGACCGCTCGCCCGCCACCCTCGCGCTCGTGGAGCGCATGGCTCCGCGCCTGCGGGAGCAGGGCCGTCCCGTCGACCTCTTCACCGGCCGCTGGCACGCCGGCGCCGACCTCGACCTGCTGGACCTGTGCGTGGCGCGGGACGTGCCGCTGGCCCCGCCCGGGGCCGGCACGGAGGTCCACCTCGCCCTCGGCCAGTGGCTGAAGGACACCCGGCCCGGGCGGCGCGACCTGACGGCCGTCGCGGCGGACCGGCACGGCCGCCGCATGCTCCACGACGCCGTCGGCAACCAGCACCGCCGGCACACCGGCCAAGGGCTGCCGGAGGGAATCGCCGGCCACCCCGTGCTCGCCGACGTGCTCCGCGAGTGGCTGGACGACGCCGCCGGCGAGCTGGACGGCGCGGCCGGTCTGGCGGCCGCCCGCGCGGCACTCGGGCGGCTGAGCCCGTTCCGCAGGATCGCCGCACGGATCAGCCCGGGGGCCGTCGCCCGGGCCGCCGCACTCGACATCGCCCCGCTGCTCGGCAACACCCTGCGCGCCGGCATCCCGGACGAACTGGGCTGGCCCGCCCTCGACGAGGCGCTGCGCCGGCTCGACGCCGAGACCCGGCGCGACGGCGAGGACACCCTCGCCGTCCACGAGGCGTGGCCTGCCCTGATCCTCTCCCGCCGGCACAAGGTGATCGTCGTGGGACCGCAGGACGTCCTGCTGGAACACGACCTGCGGCTGCCCGTCGAACTGGACCGCTGGCAGCGCCCGTCGTTCCGCTACACCGACGGCGAACTGCTGGTGATGTGGCGGCAGGACAACAAGCAGTACGGCTACTGGTCGGCCCGCCCGGCAGAGGTGTTCCCGCTGGGCGGCGAGAAGCTCCCGCACTGGTACGGCAGCGGTGACGCCGGCGAGACCTCGATCCCGCTGCCGGACGGCGGCCGCGCCACCGGCGGGCGCGCCCTGCACGCCGGAGACACGGTCCTGCCGCCCGCGCGCCGCATCCTCGGGGACGGCACCTCGTACTGGCGCCAGGGACGGCAGGGGCCGCGGCAGGTGTGGCTCGAGTACGACCCGGCCACCGGCACGCACGGCCGGGCCTCGCTGCCCGCGTTCCTGCGGTCCGGCATCCGCGACGACGCCACCCTGCTCCAGCAGCACTGCTCGGTGCTGCCCCTGCAGCCCGGTCTGGAGGACAGCCCGTTCGGCACGGACGGCACGGTCCTCGGCCGCTGGGTGCGCACCGAGGGCGAGGGCGACGAGGCCCGCACCACCGTCGGCACGCCGGACGGCCGGACCGTCACCCTGCCGGCGGCGCGCGGAGGGACACCGGGCGTTCCGGTCGGCGCGCTGCGGCTGCCCGGCGGCGTCGAGCCCCTGGTCGTCGCCCACCACCGTCAGGTCACCCTGTACACGACGGACGACACCACCGGTGTGCGGGAACTGGGCCGGCTGACACCGCTGGAGCGCGGCGGCGAGTTCGCCGCCGGCACGCGGCTCGTACCGCCGGTCGACTTCTGGCACGCGCTGCGGCCGCGCGACGAGAACGCCTCGGCGCTCCTGCGGGCGCTGAGCGACGAGCAGGCCGGGGAACTGCTGCGCGCCGGGGCCCGTGTCCTGGCGGAGCGGCAGGCCGAGATCGCGGCGGCCAACCGGGCGGACGCGGCCTCCGAGGCCGAGGACAGCCGGGCGGCGGACACCGGCAAGCCCGTCGTCCCGAGCGCCCAGGAGGTCCTGCGCGAGGTCGTCTCCCGCTGTCTGCCCGCCCTCACCGAACCCCGGATACTCACCGGCGTCACCGCTCTGGTGCACGCGGTGCTGCGCATCGGGGAGTCCGTCACCGCGTTCGTGGCACCTCCGGTGGAACGGACCGGGACGGATACCCGGCACATCGTGGGCATGTTCGCCGACTACAGCCCCGAGGACGGCGACGACCAGACGCTGCGCGAGGCGACCGCCGGCCTCGCCGAACAGCACGGCTGGTGGGGCGGCGAGCAGCGGTGGAGCGTGCTGCGCCAGATCCGCGCCGTCAACCACGTCCTGACCGGGAAGCCCGCCGACGGCAAGGCCCTGCCCGGCAACGCCCGGCTCACCGGCCCCGCCGACGGATGGCACAGCGACGCGCGCACCGTCCCGGCCGAGGGCCCGGCATGGCCGTCCCTGCTGGCCGCGCTGCGCCCGCTCGCCTACCGCGCCGCCTCACCCACCCTGACGGAGACGCACCGCCGGGCGCTGCTCCTGCTGTTCGAGGCGATCACGGAGGGCCCGCTGGCCACGCCCGGGGGCGCGCTGCGCGAAGTCGTGCTGAGCGAGCCGCGCGGCAAGCAGGACCGCGCCGGCCAGGTGTTGCGCCGCGACGGCCGCACCGTCGTCGTCCTCGGCTGCCGGAACGTCGACCACCGGCATCAGCGCGTCAACTGGCTGGCCCTGGACCACGACCCGGCCGGCGCGTTCGGCGCGATCGCGCACTTCACCCTGGAGCGGGAGACCGCACACCCGCCGGTGTTCCCGGCCGACGCGCTCGCCGAGGTGACCGCGCTCGTCCGGGACAAGGGCGCGGCGCCCTGGCAGCCGGAGGCCCCCGCCGCCCTGACCGCGGCCACGCGCGGCAACCTGGGTCCCGTCCAGGCGGCCCTGCTGCTCGCCGGGAAACCGCCGCAGCTCACCGACGAGGTGATCGCCGCCACCGGTCTGAAGCCGCGCCAGAAGCAGCTCGGCGACGCACTGCTGGGCTCGCTGGAGCCCGGCGACCGCCTGGCGCTCATCGGCGCGCTGCTCCCCGGCGACCCCGCCGACCTGTGGACCGCCGGACCGGACACGGAAGCGGCGGGCCGCGTGTGGGCCGAGCGCCTCGACGGGGTCGTCCGCCTGCCCGAGGACCTCGCCGCGGAACTCTCCCCGGCCGGTGTGCCCACCGACTCCGTCGAGGAAGTGCTCAACCCGCACCGCACCCCCTGGATCAGCCGCACCACCGTGCAGCGACCCGACAAGGACGGCGACCTCGTGGCGGAGGACCCCCGGGCCCTGCCCGGCCGGTACCACCTGACGCGCGCCGTGGCCGCCCTGGCCGGGCTCGCCTACTCCCTGCCGTACGGGCACCCCCTGCGCGCCGCCCTGCCCGAAGGACTCACCGCGCTGCGCCGCCGCGTCGCGGACCCCGCACTGCTGCTCGACCTCGACCTGGAGTGGACCGAGAAGGGCACGCCGACCGCCGCCGAACTGCGCAAGGCGTACGGACTGCCCGCCACCGGCGGCGCCGACGCGCACGGCCTCACCCCCGTCGGCGAGGCGCTGGTGCTGCGCCCCTGGTACGGGAACCAGGAGACCGTCCTGGTCCGCACGAGCGCCCTCAGCACGGTGGACGACCCCCTGTTCGGACTGATCGAGGGAATCGTCGGACCCGGACGGCGCGACGGCATGCACGCCCTGCGGACGATCCTGGGCGACGAACTCGCCCGCGCCCTCGCGGCCGGAACGGATCCCGAAGGGCCCACCGGTTACGCCCAGGACCCCACCCTGAGCGTCCCCGCCCTGGTCACCGAGGTCGCCGAAACCCACGGCCTGGGCGAGGACGCGGCGGCGCTCTACCTGCAACTGCTGGCCCTGCCCGACCCGACGGACCGCAACCGCGCCCGCTGGACGGGCTGGAAGCCCGCCCGCACGAAGAAGGCCCGCACCGAACTGGCCGCCACCGGCCTGGTCGTCGAGGCGAAGCGGGCCCGCGCCGGACGCACCCTCTTCCTGCCGTGCGGCTGGCTCGACCTGAAGTCCCCCGCCCTGCCGGTGGAGGTCTGGAAGCAGGACCTCTACCCGGTCCACGACCACTCCCACGCGGTGCCGCTGATACCGGTGCCCGAGCTGTTCACGCGCGCCTGGGACCGCGTCCGCGCCGGCGACGCACCCGCCTACGAGGAACTCACCACCCGCGCCACCCGCAAGGGCCGCCGCCGATGACCACCGTCCACCCGCACCCGGAAGAACCCGCACCGATGACCACCACCCCGTCCCCCTCCCCGGCCCGCCAGATCGTCCCGCCCGAGGACCGGTACGCCACCGAACTCGCCTTCCTCGCCGCGTACGACGACGGGCCGCGCCCGCCCGCCTGGCGGCTCAGTCCGCGCGCGGTCGTCACGTTCGTCATGGGCAGCGGGGGCCGGGCCCTGAAGCTGCCCGAGGGTGCCGGGGCACCCGACGGAGTCCCGAGCCGCCTGGTGATCGAGGACAAGTTCGTCGGCGACCGGGCCCTGGTCGAGCGGTGCGTGGTGACCCTCGCCGGCGAGCGCGGCCTGCTGCTCGTCGGCGAGCCCGGCACCGCCAAGTCGATGCTGTCGGAGCTGCTCTCCGCCGCCGTGTGCGGCACCAGCGGCCTGGTCGTGCAGGGCACCGCCGGCACCACCGAGGACCAGCTCAAGTACGGCTGGAACTACGCGCTGCTGCTGGCACAGGGCCCCACCCGGCAGGCGCTCGTGCCGTCCCCCGTCCTGACCGCCATGTCCCGGGGCGCGATCGCCCGCGTCGAGGAGGTCACCCGCTGCCTGCCCGAAGTGCAGGACTCGCTGGTGTCGCTGCTCTCCGAGCGGCGGATCGCCGTGCCCGAGCTGGCCGGCACCGAGGACGCGCTGGCGCACGCGGCACCCGGCTTCAACCTCATCGCCACCGCCAACCTCCGCGACAAGGGCGTCTCCGAGATGTCCGCGGCCCTCAAGCGCCGCTTCAACTTCGAGACCGTCGGCCCCATCGGCGACCTCGACGCGGAGACCGCGCTGGTGCGCGGCCAGGCGCGGGCGTCCGTGGAGCGCGCCGGGGCGCCGTTCCAGGTCGACGACGCCGTGCTGGAGGCCCTGGTCACCGCGTTCCGGGACCTGCGCGAGGGCCGGTCGGCGGAGGGCTGGGAGGTGGAACGTCCGTCGACGGTGATGAGCACCGCCGAGGCGGTGTCCGTCGCCGGCGCGCTCGCGCTCGCGGCGGCCTACTTCCCGGGCGACCGCGACGTCCTCGGACTGCTGCCCGGGCACCTGCTCGGCGTGGTCCGCAAGGACGACCCCGCCGACGCCGCCCGGCTGCGCGGCTACTGGGACGGTCCCGTCCGGCGCCGCGCCGAGCAGGGCTCCGCCACCTGGCGCACCCTGTGGGACCTGCGTACGGTCCTGGAGGGCTGACGGCCGTGTCCCTCTCCCACGGGGCCGCCGCCCCGGACGGCCCGCCCGTCCCGCCCGACGAGGCGCTCGCCGCCCTCACCGGCCCGTCGGCGCCCTACCTCGTCGGCGTACGGCACCACGCGCCCTCCCTGGCCGCCGCCGTGCCCGCGCTGCTGGACGAGGCGGAGCCGGAGGTGCTGCTCGTCGAACTGCCCGCGGAGATGCAGCAGTGGCTGCCCTGGCTGGGGCACGAGGAGACCCGGGCCCCCGTGGCGCTCGCCGCCGCCCCCGGCGAGGGCGGCGACGGCGGACCGGCGTTCTACCCGTTCGCCGACTTCTCGCCCGAACTGGCCGCCGTGCGCTGGGCCGCCCGGCACGGCGTGCCCGTGGTCGCCTGCGACCTGCCGCTCGCCGACCGGGCCTGGTCCGGAGGACGCCGGGAAGCGGGGCCGCGGGCCGGCGGCCCCGGTATCGCCACCGCGCTGCGGACCCGGCTGACGGGCCGCCCCGGGGACGACCTCTGGGACCGGCTCGTCGAGGCGACCGCCCCCGGCTCCCCGCCCGAGGCCCTGCGCCGGGCCGCCCTGCTCACCGGGTGGGCCCTGCGCGAGGACGCGGTCGCCTCGGGCGGCGTCCCGGAGCTGGACCTGCGGCGCGAACGCTGGATGCGGGCCAAGCTGGCCGAGGCCACCGCACGGGGCGAGCGGGCCGCCGTGGTGGTCGGCGCCTTCCACGCCCCGGCGCTGCTGCGGCAGGACACGGCGGGGGAGGAGGACGGAACGACGCCCGAGGACCCGCAGCGACCCGTGTGGAACACCTCGTTGATCCCGTACACCTACGCCCTCCTCGACGAGCGGTCCGGCTACCCGGCGGGCATCCGGGACCCGGAGTGGCAGGACATGGTCCTGCGCGCGGCGGGCGACCCGGCCGCGCTGGAGGAGGCGCTGACCCGGGCGGCCGTACACGTCTGCGCCGAGCTCCGGAGCCTCGGCCACCCCTCGGGACCCGCCGACGCCCGGGAGATCAGCCGGCTCGCCTCGGACCTCGCCCGGCTGCGGGGCCTGCCCGCGGCGGGCCGCGGCGAACTGGTCGAAGCGGTCCAGACGGTGCTCGCGCAGGGCGAGCCGTACGGGCGCGGCCGGGCCGTGGCGCGGGCGATGGAGCGGGTGCTCGTCGGCACCCGCACCGGGCGCCCCGCCCCCGGGGCGCCGCGCAGCGGACTCGTCCCCGCGGTCGAGGCCGAACTGGCCCGGCTCGGCCTGCCCGGCCCCGAGGAGGACGGCCCCGGCCCCGCCCGGGACCTGCGGCTCGACCCGCTGCGGTCCGACCTCGACCGGCGCCGTGAACTGCTGCTGCGCCGGCTCACGGTGTGCGGCGTGCCCTACGGGGAGGTCAGGGAGGTCGTTGGCGCGGGCGGCGCCGAGGCCCTCACCTCCCGATGGGAGGTGCGCTGGACCCCCGCCACGGCGGCCGTGCTGACCACGGCCGGAGTGCGCGGGGTCACCCCCGCGCAGGCCGCCGAAGGAGTCCTGCGCGAACGGCGGCGCCAGGAGCGCGACGAGGGCGGGCCGACTGCCGCACAGGCCCTCGAAGGGCTCGAACGGGCGGCGGAGTGCGGCCTGACCGGGCTCGCGGACGAACGGCTCGGCGACGTCGCCGACGTCCTGCCCCGGGCCGGCACCCTGCCGGAACTCCTCGCCGGGCTGGCCCTGCTCGACCGCCTGCGGGCCGGTCACGTCCCGGGACTCCCCGTCGGACCGGACCGCGAGACCCGGGCGGCCGCCGCCGCGGAGCTGCTCACGGCGGCGGCGGTGCGGCAGGTCGACGGACTGACCGGGTCCGAGGACCCCGCCGACGCCCACGCCCTGCTCGAACTCTCCCACCGGGCCGACCCGCTGGGCGGCATCCGGCTCGCCGACGCCCTGGAGCGCCTGTCCGCCGGTGGCTCCCCGCTGATGCGCGGCGCCGCCGGGGCCGTACGCGTCCTGCTCGGGCACGAGGAGGCGCGGGTCTTCGGCGACCGCGTGGCCTCCTGGGTCGACGGGGCCACCGACCCCGACTCCCGCGCCGCCCTCACCGCCCGGCTCGGCGGACTGCTGACCGCCGCCGGCCCCCTGCTGGAGGCGGCGGCCCCCGCGCTGGAGCCCTTGCTCACCCGGGTGACCGAGCTGCCCGACCGGGCGTTCCTCGACCGGCTCCCCGCGCTGCGCGGCGGCTTCGACACCCTGAGCCCCGCGGCCCGCGACCGCCTCCTCGCGGCCGTCGAGGAACGCCTCGGCACCGGGCACGTCGCCGACACGGACGACGTCGCCCCGGCCGCCCTCGCCACCTGGACCGCAGCGGACTTCGCGGCCCGCGAGACCCTGCGGTCGCTGGGCCTGCTGCCCCCACCGGGCGGCGGTCCGTCGAAGGGCGCGCCACAGCGCCCGGAGCGCGGTGCCCCGGAGGCCGCCGGGGAGCACACCCTCGCCCCCGCCGACCGCTGGCGCCTCCTCCTCGGCCGCCGCGCCGACCGGCTGCCGCCGTCCGCGTCACCGCTCGCCACCGCGCTGGACGAGCTGTACGGCAGCGGACGCGGCGAAGGCAGCCGGGGGGACCTCACGGGCCCGGGAACCGGCGGGGGACGGCAGGCGCCGTACCCCGGGGTGCGGGAGTGGTCCGAGGAACTGGCCGCGCTGTTCGGGCCCGGTATCCGGGAGGAAGTGCTGGCGGCGGCCGCCGCCTCGGGCCGCAGGGACGTCCTCGCCGAGCTGGACGCGGACGGCGTGCGGCCCTCGGTGGACCTGCTGCGCACCGTCCTGCGGCACGCGGGCGGACTGCCCGAGGCCCGGCTGGCCGCACTGCGCCCGCTCGTACGGCGGCTGGTCGACGCGCTGACCCGGCAGCTGGCCACCCGCCTGCGCCCCGCCCTGCACGGCACCGCCCTGCCCCGCCCCGGCAGACGGCCCGGCGGCGGCCTTGACCTGCCCCGCACCCTGCGGGCCAACCTGGCGACCGCGCGCCGCGCCCCGGACGGCACGGTCCGGGTGATCCCCGAGCACCCGGTGTTCCGCACCCGGGGGCGCCGGGCCGCCGACTGGCGGCTGATCCTGGTCACGGACGTGTCGGGCTCCATGGAGGCGTCCACGGTGTGGGCCGCGCTGACCGCCTCCGTCCTGGCGGGGGTGCCGACCCTCTCCACCCACTTCCTGGCCTTCTCCACGGAGGTCATCGACCTCACCGGGCACGTGGACGACCCGCTGTCGCTGCTGCTGGAGGTCAGCGTCGGCGGCGGCACCCACATCGCCGCGGGACTGCGGCACGCGCGCGAGCTCGTCACCGTGCCGTCGCGCACCCTCGTCGTGGTCGTCAGCGACTTCGAGGAGGGCTACCCGCTCGGCGGTCTGCTCGCCGAGGTCCGCGCACTGGTGTCGGCCGGCTGCCACGTCCTGGGCTGCGCGAGCCTCGACGACACCGGCCGGCCCCGCTACTCCACGGGAGTCGCCGGTCAGCTGGTCGCGGCCGGCATGCCCGTCGCCGCCCTCAGCCCGCTCGAACTCGCCCGCTGGGTAGGGGAGAAGATCGCATGAGCCCGGACCTGCCTCCGGTCGTCCCGTCCGTCACCGCCGAACTCGTCGCGGCGCTCTCACCCCGGCTCCGCAAGCGGCTGGACGCGGGCGTGGCCAAGCTCCTGGCACGTCCGGCCGTCCGGGAGGGCGACACCGTGCGGATCGCCGTCGACGACGACGGGACCGACGTCGTCCTGCGGGCGCCCGGCGGGACGGTGACCGGCGCGGACGCGATCCACTGCGGGTGCCTGCTGGCCCCCGGCTGCCTGCACCGCGCGGCGGCGGCCTCGGCCGCACCGGTCGCCGAGGAGGCCCCGGCCCCCGCCGGGGTCACGGAGGCGGAGGAAGGGACGGGGACGGCGCGGCCGGAGCCCGACGCCGCCACCGCGGAACAACGTGCCGCGGCCCGGGCGGTGTTCGACGCGGCCGCGGCCGTCCTGGAGGCCGGCACGGACGGTGCCGGCGCCGTGCTCCAGGCGGAGCTCCTGCACGCCGCGCACACCGCCCGCCTCGCCGGCCTCCCGCGGGCCTCGGCCGCGGCGGTCTCCGTGGTGACCGGGGTGCGCGCGGCCCGCTCCGCCGACCCCGGACACCGCCTCACCGACCTCGCCGGCGCGCTGGCCGGTGTCCTGGGCGTCGCCCACCGCCTCCCGCACGCCACCGGCCCGGACCTGACCGAACTGCGCGGCACGGTCCGGCAGCCGTACCGCCCGGACGGCTCCCTGCGGCTGTACGGACTCTTCTCCGAGCCCGTTCTCACCGCGACCGGATACGCGGGCGCGGTCACCTGGACCGCCGACGCCGACGGACGCCTGTACACGGTGTCGGACGTGGCGCCGGGCGGGCCCGCCCGGGCGACCGGCGCCGCCGACCGGGCCGTACGGATCGGCGACACCGCCCTGACCCACCGCGAACTGTCGCGCGCGGGACTCGCCGTGTCCGGGGCCACCGTCTCCCCGACGGGCCGGCTCGGCGCGGGGGCGGGGGTGCGGGCGGTCCGCGCCTCCGGCGCCGCCTGGCGCGCCGAGCCGCTGGACCGGTTGTGGGCGGTACCCGCCGCCGAGCAGGTGGCCCGGGCGCTGAGCGGCGGGCAGGACCTGCTGTTCCTGGAG
This sequence comes from Streptomyces sp. NPDC044984, assembly GCF_040646935.1. Classification (NCBI taxonomy): domain Bacteria; kingdom Bacillati; phylum Actinomycetota; class Actinomycetes; order Kitasatosporales; family Streptomycetaceae; genus Streptomyces; species Streptomyces sp. NPDC044984. Next base: position 134,754 of record NZ_JBEZBE010000010.1, on the reverse strand, counting down.
GTGACCCTCGCGGGCACGGTGCGGGAGGCGACGGGCGACTGCCTGCTGGCCGACTGCGCGGGCCTGCCCCTGCGGCTGGCCACCGCCCACGACGATCCCGCACTCCCTCACCGTGACAACCTCCGTCTGCTCGCCGCCGCCGGAGGCATCCGGCTGCGGATCGTCGCGCGCCTGGCACCGGGGCCGTGTCCCCGCGCCCTGCTGCTCGCCACCGAGCACCCCACCGATCCCGGCGCCCGGGTGGACCTCGGTCTGGACCGCCTCCGGCGCGCGGACCTGCCCGCCGGCGCGGTCGCGCCACCCGCCCGGGCCATGGCCACCGGCGACGAGGCCCCGCTGCACCTGCTGCGCCGCCGGGTCCACCAGGCGGTACCGGGGGGCCGCCGTGTCCTCGCCCTCGCCGGGAACCGGCCGGGCGACGGCGCCCGGCTGCGCCGTCTCGGCCTCGCCACGGCGGGCGACCTCCTCGACGACCTCCACGCCGCCGCCGCGGACCGCTCCCGCGACACCTTCGGCCGCCTGCTCCCGGCCGACACCGGCCACTTCGCCCGGGCCTGGCTCGCCGCCGCCGTCTACACCGACGAGGTCGAACGGGCCCTGTGCGCGGCCGCCTGGGGAGCCGCCGTGAACGAGGTCTCCCCACCGGGCCGGACCCCCTGAGTCGGCACGGTCCTCGGACGGAGCCGGGACCCCGCCGTGGGCGCCCACCGGAACCGGTTTTTTGAACGTGTTCAATTCGACGGTAGGGTTGCCCTCACACGGATCGGGAGGGCTGGATGAAGATCGTGATTCCCGGCGGGACCGGGCAGGTGGGCACCGTCCTGAAGCGCGCGTTGACCACGGTCGGGCATGAGGTCGTGGTGCTGACCAGACGGCCGACGGGGCCCGGTGAAGTCCACTGGGACGGTGAGACCCCGGGGCCGTGGACCGAGGTGATCGACGGCAGCGATGTCGTGGTCAACCTGGCCGGCCGCAGTGTGAACTGCCGCTACACCCCCGCCAACCTCCGGGCCATGAGGGACTCGCGGGTGTTCTCCACCCGTGCCGTGGGCGAGGCGATCGGCGCCGCGGCGCACCCTCCGCGGGTCTGGCTCCAGATGAGCACCGCCACCGTCTACGCGCACCGCTTCGACGCGCCCAACGACGAGGACACCGGTGTGATCGGCGGGGCGGAGCCCACCGTGCCGGGCTACTGGTCCTACAGCGTCGACATCGCCAGGGCCTGGGAGCGGGAACAGGAACGGGCGGCCACCCCGCACACCCGCAAGGTGGCCCTGCGCACCGCCATGGTGATGAGCCCCGACCGGGGCGGCGTCTTCGACGTCCTGTCGTGGATGGCCCGCCTCGGGCTCGGCGGACCGGTCGCGGGGGGCGCCCAGTACGTGTCGTGGATCCACGACCACGACTTCGTCCGCGCGGTCGAGTTCCTGGCCGACCGGGACGATCTCGCCGGCCCGGTGAACCTGGCCGCCCCCGATCCCCTGCCGCAGCGCGCCTTCATGCGCGCCCTGCGCACCGCGTGGCACATGCCGCTGGGTCTGCCCGCGACGCGAGGGATGGCCGAAGTGGGCGCGTTCGTACTGCGCTCGGACACGGAGCTCCTGCTCAAGAGCCGGAGGGTGGTCCCCGGCCGCCTGCTCGAGGCGGGCTTCGGATTCGCGTACCCGACGTGGCCGGAGGCGGCCCGCGACCTGACACGGCGCCGACGCGGCGCGAGCGGTCCGGTGCGCGCCGCGACGCGCTGACCTGCCGGTGCCATGTGTGCCGGCCGGCCCTCGGTGCCGGGCCGGCACGACATCCACGATCCGAACGGCCCGGCGACAACATGCCCCGTACATCTACCGTCGTGGGGGGGCGACGACGCCCGGGGGCGAGAGGAGTTGCCGGATGGCCGGGCCGACGGTGGAGGGCACGGAGGGCGGGCCGGGGACGGCTGTGGTCCTCCTGCGGGACGTGCGCGTGGGCCGCCACACGAGCGACCGCCTGATCCTCGACGGAATCGACTGGACCGTCCGGCCCGGAGAGCACTGGGCGCTCCTGGGGGCCAACGGCGCGGGGAAGACCACCCTGCTGCGGCTGCTCGGTGCCCTGACGCACCCCACGACCGGCAGTGTCGAGGTGCTCGGCAGCAGGCTGGGCCGGGTGGACGTCCGCGACCTGCGCGCCCGTATCGGGCATGTCACCGCTGCCCAGCGGGTGCCCGGCGAACTCACCGCCCACGCCGTGGTGCTGACCGGGCACACCGGTACCGTCCAGCCGCTGTGGCGGATGTACGACGACGAGGTCCGGCGGCGGGCCCACCGGCTCCTGGCCGAACTGGACGTCGAAGACCTGACCGACCGGCCGTACGGAGTGTGCTCGGGCGGTCAGCGGGCCCGCGTCCTGATCGCCAGGGCGCTGATGGCCGACCCGGCGCTGCTGCTCCTGGACGAGCCGTTCAACGCGCTGGACCTGCCGTCCCGGGAAGACCTCGTCGAGGCCCTCCACCGACTGGCCGAGGGACGCCCGCGACTGGCCACCGTGACGGTCACCCACCACGTGGAGGAGCTCTCCCCGGCGGTCGGCCACGCCCTGCTGCTGCGGGAGGGCCGGATCCTCGCCCGGGGGCCCGTCGCCGAGGTGCTGACCGACGCACGGGTGACGGCCTGCTACGGCCGCGACATCACGGTGACCCGGCGCGACGGACGCTGGACGGCGTACTCGCGACGACGGACCGAGCACCCGGCCGTCTGACCCCCGCGCCGGGTCCCGGGCCGTGTGCGTGCGAGAAGCGTGTGAGGCCGCCTTTCGCGCCGGGTCGCCGACGGCTAGGGTCCCGGTGGAGCGAGTCACCCACGAGGAGCTGAGACATGGTCGGTTTCCCGAGCGCGCGTTGACGCTGTCGGCCGTCCGGCCTGTCATCGCGTGCTGCCCTCGACGTTGCGGCACAGCGAGCCTTTCCCTGCCCGAACCGCCGGTGCGCCTTTCGCCCGCCCCGGTGGCGGGCCTCGTTGTCGGCAACCCGAGGGATCCCCGTGCCGTCCGCTTCCCGTGCCGTATCCGATTCCGGCCGCTCCGTTCCGTCGAGCCTGTGGCGGGACGCCGACTTCCGCAGACTCTGGACGGGCCAGACCGTCTCCCAACTCGGTGAACACGCGAGTCTGGTGGTCCTGCCGCTCTTCGCCGTCCTGACGCTGAACGCCGGTGCCGACCAACTGGGCGTCCTTCGCGCGGTGGGGCAGGCACCGGTCCTGCTGCTCTCGCTCTTCGCCGGCGCGTGGGTGGACGGGTGGCGCACCCGTACGACGATGGTGCTCACGGACGCCGGCCGGGCCATGGCCCTGGGCGCCGCCGCCACGGCCGGCTTCTTCGGCCTGCTCGGCCTGCCCGTCCTGCTCGCGGTCGCCTTCACGGTCGGGGCCCTGTCCGTGTTCTTCGACGTGGCATACCAGGCTTCTCTCGTCCGGCTGGTGGAACGCGACCGACTGGTGCGGGGCAACAGTGCGCTGGAGGGCAGCCGGTCCGCGGCGCAGATCGGCGGTCCCGCTCTCGGCGGTGCGTTGGTGTCCCTGCTGTCGGCGCCGGTCGCCGCCGCCTCCAGCGCGCTGTTCTTCGCGCTGTCCTTCCTGTCGGTCCGGCGGATCCGCCGGACCGAATCGATCCCCGGGCGCGCGGAACACCTCCCTCGGGTCTGGCGGCGGATTCACGAGGGCCTGCGTTTCGTCGCCGGCGACGCCCTGCTTCGGAGCGTGTGCCTGGCCTCGGCCGTCTTCCAGTTCTCCTTCGCGGCCGTGATGACCGTCCATCTGCTCTTCCTGTCACGGGAGCTGCACCTGCCGGGCACCGTCATCGGGCTGGCGCTCGCGGCGGCGGGACCGGGCGCGCTCCTGGGCTCGCTGCTCGCCGCCCGCCTGCCCGGCCGCTTCGGTCACGGCCCGGTGCTCGTGTGCGCGGCGGTACTCGGCGACGGCGCCTTCCTGTGCGTGCCCGCGCTGCACGGCTCCTCCGCGGTGACGGTCGCCGCCCTCCTCGCGATCGGCTTCGTGTCCGGGCTCGGCGGCCAGTTGGTGAACGTCACGGTCATGGCCGTCCGGCAGGCCGTCACCCCGGACGGGATGCAGGGCCGCGCGGCCGCGACCATCACGTTCGTCGGCATGGGACTGGCCCCGCTCGGCTCCCTGGCCGGCGGGTTCCTCGCGCAGGAACGGGGGCTGCGCACCAGCCTCCTGGTGACGGCCGCGGGCATGATGCTGTCCCCCGTGGTGATGGCTTCGTCCCCACTCCGACGCCTGGGACGGGAGCTGCCGGCCCCGCACGACGCGCCACCGACGGCCGTCCGCCCCGGATCCGCACGGGAGGCCCCTCCGCGACGCTGACGCGGCTCATGCCTGCCCCCGGCCCCGGTGCCGCGGCCGGCATGGGGACGGCCCTCGGCCACGACCGCGGCCGAGGGCCGTCCGGGCATCCCGCCGCCACACGTACAGGCAGCGGGTGCTCCGCGTCAACGGCCGCGCCCGCGTCCTCACCGGCGCGCCCTCTTCGACGCGATGACACATGACGGCCGGCGCCCTCGGCCGGCGCTCGTCCTGGACATCGACGAGATCCACCCGCACTGTCCGCAGTCCCTGAACCGCTCAGGACTGCGGACCACCGGACGAGCCGTCAGGCGGCCCGGTGGACGACGAGCTTGAACTCCGCCAGGACGACGCTCCGCGCCACACCGTCGTCATGGGTGACCCGTAAGGCGAGCGGGACGGCCGGGTCGACGAAGACGCCCCAGTGCTTCGTCCAGCACTGCATGCCGGGACTCGGCGGCCGGTGCTCCGTCGCCGTGGTGTCGCGGGGCGCCGGAGTGAGGCCGAGCGGATCCCGGACGAACTGGTCCCGCAGTTCGCCGTAATCCCCGGCCTCCCACTGGACCATCGCGTACAGGGCGCCCCAGCCGGCCGTGCTGGGCCATATCAGCCCGGACCGGTCGTCCGCGTCCCAGTCCGTGACCACGTACCCGTCCGGCTGGTTCACCTGGTGCATGGAGAACCGGTCGGTGGACTCCGCGGACCCGAACGGGAACCGTACGACCGTGTAGGGACTGCCGGCCGGGACCGGCTGCGGAGTGTCCCGCTTCAGGGAACACACCTGTACTCCGGGCGAATCCGTCACGTCGATGGACATGGTGCGAATCTGCCCGTTCCCGGGCGGTTCGATGCGGATCGGCCGTCCGGGCGTCAGGCCGTCCGGGCGCAGACCGGGTACATCGGGTGACCCGCGTCGCCTCGCCCGTGCGGGAGGTGCGGCGTGACCCTGTGCCGGCGCCGCCCGCGCACTCCGGGGTTCCCCGGGCCGAACCCGCTGAGGAGTTCACCGGCGTGCGGCGCGGTTGTGGCGTACGGAGGAGCAGAACGACGCGCCGATGAACGTGACGCCGATGAGGCCGGTGACGATGTCGTCGATCTCGTACCGGATGCTGACGAGGAGGACGAGGGCGAGGGCGCCGATGGCGTAGTGGGCGCCGTGTTCGAGGTAGACGTACTCGTCGAGGGTGCCCTGGCGGACCAGGTAGACGGTGAGCGACCGGACGTACATGGCGCCGATGCCCAGGCCCAGGGCCATCAGGACGATGTCGTTGGTGACGGCGAAGGCGCCGATCACGCCGTCGAAGGAGAAGGAGGCGTCCAGGACCTCCAGGTAGAGGAAGGTGAAGAAGGCGGCTCTGCCCGCCAGGGCGACCGCCGGCCGTCCCGCCCCGGCGTCCTCGGTCCCTCGCCCGGTGTGCTCCCCGGCCTCCTCGGCGGCCAGCCTGCCCTCGAAGAAGCCGGAGAGCCCGCCCACGATCAAGTAGGTGATCAGGCCCGCGATGCCCGAGAGGAGAACCGTCTGGGCCTTGTCGGCATGACCGCCGCCGTGCTGGTGGGCGTGGACGGCGAACGTCACGGAGGTGACGAGGAGGACCCCGAGGGAGACGCAGACCGACAGCATGTCGATCCGGCCGAGCCGGGCCAACGGCCGTTCCACCGGGCCGAGCCACTTGACCTCGCGGTCCTCCAGGACGAAGTCGAGGAAGATCATCAACAGGAACATCCCGCCGAACGCGGCGATCGACGGATGCGCGTCGGTGACGAGCTCCTGATAGCGGTCCTTGTCGGTGAGCGCGAGATGGACGGCCCGGGGCGGTGAGAGCCGGGCACTGACGGAGACGATGACGACGGGGAAGAGCAGCCGCATGCCGAAGACGGCGATCAGGATGCCGATGGTGAGGAAGACCTTCTGCCAGAAGGCGTTGAGCCTCCTGAGGATGCCGGCGTTGATCACCGCGTTGTCGAAGGACAGCGACACCTCCAGAACGGCGAGGACGGCGACCAGTCCCAGCGCCGTCCAGCCGTCGTAGAGCACTCCGGCGACCAGACCGAGGCCCGTGACGGCGAAGGCCCAGCGGAACGTCCTCAGCAGCACACGGCGCCCCCTTCTCTCTCGTCGCGCCCGTCGCCGGACGACGGGCCCCGTTCCAGTGCCCCTCCCGGGGAGGTCTACTACGCCGGTGCCGCGGAAGAGCGGCCGACACCGCGCCGGCGGTCCGCCGGCCGCATGCGCGTCACCGCGTGACGTCCAGGACGAGCTTGCCGCGGGTGCGGTTGGTCTCGCCCCGGCGGTGCGCCTCGGCGGCCTGCTCCAGCGCGAACACGTGCTCGACCTCCACCCGGACCGCTCCGGAGTCGACCAGACCGGCGATGGTGGTCAGGGCGGCGCCGTCCGGCTCGACCAGGAGCGGGCTGGTGCGCACTCCGGCCTGCCCGGCCGCGGCGGCGAGCGCCGGGGAGACGCCGCTCGGGACGGAGACCACCAGGCCGCCGGGCCGGGTCACTGCCACCGACCGCACGTCGGTGGCGTCCGTGCCGCCGATCAGGTCGACGACGACATCGACCGCACCGGCCACGTCCTCGAACCGCTGCCGGGTGTAGTCGATCGTCTCGTCGGCGCCCAGCTCCTTGAGCCAGGCGTGCCGGGACTCACGGGCGGTGGCGACCACTTCGGCACCCAGATGCCTGGCCATCTGTACCGCCAGGTGCCCGACGCCGCCGGCCGCGGCGTGCACCAGTACCCGCTGACCGGCCTTGACACCCGCCGTGTCGACCAGCGCGTGCCACGCGGTGAGCGCCGCGAGGGGCAGGGCGGCGGCCTCGGCGTGCCCGACCGAGGCGGGCTTGCGCGCGAACTGGCGGGACGGCGCCGTCACGTACTCGGCGTAACCACCGGCCGGGCGCGGGAACCAGGGCATCCCGTACACCTCGTCACCGGGCGCGAGCGCGGTGACGCCGAACCCCACCTCCTCGACGACTCCGGAGACGTCCCAGCCGAGGACCAGCGGCAACGTCTGCAGTCCCGCCATGCCGTGTCCCGCGCGGGTCTTCCAGTCCACCGGGTTGACCCCGGCGGCGTGCACCCGCACCAGCACCTCGGTCGGCAGCGGTTCGGGACGTGCGACCCGCCCGACGGTCAGCACCTCCGGCCCGCCGAACCCGCTGATGGTGACGGCACGCATGGTGTGCTCGCTCATGCTCTCCTCGTTCCTGTCCGTTCCGCCTGTGCGAAGACCGGGCCGAGCCCGGTGATCACCAGCTTCGTCGCATCGCCCCGGACGGAGTGAGTGGCTGGAGGGCCACCTGTCGTACCATTCCGGCCATGGCGCACCGCATTGCCGTTCTCGCTCTCGAAGGTGTCCTCGCGATGGACCTCGGTATCGCCGCGCGCGTGTTCGGCGCGGCGCGCGATCCGGCCGGCGCACCGCTGTACTCCGTGACGACCTGCTCGCTCGGCGGTCGGCCGGTCCGCACCCACGAGGGCTTCCGGATCGTCGTCGACGACGACGAGTCCCTCCTGGAGCGCGTGGACACCGTGGTGATCGCCACCCAGGAACCCGAGAGACATCTGCTCGCCACCGGCGAGCTGCCCGCGGAGGTCGCCGGGGCGTTCGCCCGGATCGGTCCGCGCACCCGCGTCGTCAGCCTGTGCACCTCGGCGTTCCTGCTCGCGGCGGCCGGGCTGCTGGACGGTCTGCGGGCCACCACTCACTGGGTGCTCTGCGACGCGTTCGCCCGGCTGTTTCCCCGGGTCGAGGTCGATCCGGACGTCCTGTTCGTCGACAACGGACGCATCCTGACCTCGGCGGGCGGGGCCGCCGGCATCGACGTGTGCCTGCACCTGATCCGCCGGGACCACGGAGCGGCGGTGGCCGGCGCGGCGGCGCGCCGGTGCGTGGTCGCGCCGTGGCGCGAGGGCGGGCAGGCGCAGTTCATCGAGCACCCGGTGCCGAAGGACATCGACCGTTCCACGTCGGCCACCCGGCAGTGGGCCCTGAACCGGCTGGCCGAACCCCTCACGCTGGAGGACCTGGCCCGGCACGCGCACATGAGCGTACGCACCTTCACCCGGCGGTTCCGCGACGAGGTGGGCACCAGCCCCCTCCAGTGGCTGCTGCAGTGCCGGCTGAACCAGGCGCGCCGGCTGCTGGAGTCGACCGATCTGACCGTCGCGCGCGTGGCCACGGCGAGCGGCTTCGGCGACGCCGTGGCCCTGCGCAAGCACTTCTCCACCCACCTGGGCCTGTCCCCGCTGGCCTACCGCCGTGCCCACAACGCCCCGGACCTGACGGCGACGGGATGAACGCCCTCGAGTGGCGTCCGGGGTGCCTGCGGTGCGTCCCGGGTGAGGGCGTCAGGACCATGCGCAGGTGCTCGAGGAGGCCCTCCCACGGCCGTCCACGGGCGGGGACATGACGGCCCGTCCGGCCCTCGGCCGGAAGGCGGACCTCAACGGCGCCGACGGCGTACGAGGCGGCGGAACGCCTTCGGCCCGCCGGCCGGTGCGGGCAGCGCGCCCGCCACCGCGTCGGCCAGCAGCGAGCCGACGGTCTCGGCCGCGCAGGCGCGGTTGGCGCCGATGCCCCCCGAAGGACCGCGCTTGATCCAGCCGACGACGTACGTCCCGGGCCTGCCGGTCACCCGGCCGCGCTCGTGCGGCACGGTCCCGGTGGCCTCGTCGAACGGCAGCCCCGCCTGGGCCACCCCGCGGTAGCCGACCGCCCTCAGCGCCAGGCCGGCCGGAATCTCCAGCTCGGCGGTACCGCCGGTGACCCGCACGGCACGCGTGTCCTCGCCCCCGCACACCGCCACCGGGGAGGAGCGGAAGCGGAACACGATGCGCCGCCGCCCGCCTGCCGCACCCGGCGGCAGGGACCAGTCGACGGTCTCCCGCGCCACCCCCCGCAGCACCGCCGCCTTGTCCTCCGGGCCGGCGGCGTCGATCGCCGCACCGATGCGGGGGTCGTGGTCGTCGACGAGCAGATCCATCCCGGGAAGGTGCTTCAGGGCGAGCAGCTCGGGTCTGGTGCACGCCGCGTGCTCGGGTCCGCGGCGCCCGAGCAGCACGACCTCGCGCACCTTGCTGCGGCGCAGTTCCGCCAGCGCGTGGCCGGCGATCCCGGTGCCGGCCAGCGTCTCCGGGTCGGAGACCAGGATCCGCGCGACGTCGAGGGCGACGTTGCCGTTGCCGATCACGACGACACGCTCGCACGACAGGTCGACGGCGTCCGCGGCGACCTCCGGATGCGCGTTGTACCAGGCGACGAAGGTGGTCGCGGAGACGCTGCCCGGCCGGTCCTCGCCCGGAACGCCCAGTCGCCGGTCCGTGGCGGCGCCCACCGCGTAGATCACCGCGTCGTGGTGGGCGGCGAGTTCCTCCGCGGTGACGTGGGTGCCCACGTCGAGGCCCAGGTAGGTCCGCGCGCGCGGATGGGTGAGGAAGCGGGCGAAGGACTCGCCCACCTTCTTGGTGGCCGGGTGGTCCGGTGCCACGCCGTACCGGACGAGCCCGCCGGCGACCGGAAGCCGGTCGACGAGCGTCACCTCGGCCCGGGTGTGCAGCAGCAGGTCCTTGGCGGCGTACATGCCGGCCGGGCCGGTGCCGACGATCGCGACCCGCAGCGGCCCGAAGTCCGAGGGCAGCACCCGGTCGAAGGACGGCTCGCCCCAGGCGTGGAAGTTCGGGCCCGAACGCGCCGGTGACCCCGTGTCCTCGGGGGAGTCCTGCTCGAAGTAGGCCGCGTTGATCCGCGCGTACTCCCGCTGCCCGCCGGTCAGCCGGTCGAGCGGGAGGACGGCGTCCACCGGGCAGGCGTCGGCGCAGGCACCGCAGTCGATGCAGCTCTTCGGGTCGATGTACAGCATCTCCGTGCTGCCGAAGGCCCGTTCCCCGGGCGTGGGGTGAATGCAGTTGACCGGGCAGACGGACACACAGGTGGCGTCGTTGCAGCAGGTCTGGGTGATCGCGAAGGCCATGGTCGTCCACTCCGCCGTGGGTCGGGGCAGGTGCAGGGTGCGGGTCGTCAGACGAGGTGGGCGCGCTGGTAGAAGAAGAGCGCGGGCCGGGTGAGCAGCCCCACCGAGTCCAGGAACTCCATCAGGCCCGAACAGCTCGCCCGCATCATCGACTTGTGGTGCTCGTTGGTCTTTGCCTCGCGCAACGCGCGTGCCTCGTCCAGGCCGGCGTTCGCGTAGACCTTCCGGTTCACCATGCTGGTGACGATGACGTAGGCCGCGACGGCGATCAGCAGGGCGTGGATCCGGCGGCGCAGCCGTCCGGCACGCGCGAGGTGCCTGCGCGTCTCCTCGCGGGCGAACTTCATGTGCCGGGACTCCTCGACGACATGGATGTTGTTGATGGTGCGGACGAAGGGCACGACCCGCTCGTCGCGCATCCAGTCGCGCTGCATGACGTCGAGGACCTCCTCGGCGACCAGGATCGCCGCGTACGCGGCCTCGCCGAAGGCGACGGTCTTGAAGAACCGGCCGAGTTCGAGCGCGACCCGGTGCGGCCGGTAGGCCGGCGCCCGGAGCTTCTTCGCCCCGCGGGCGAACATGATCGAGTGCCGGCACTCGTCGGCGATCTCGGTGAGCGCCCACTGGACGGTGTCGTCCGTCGGGTCCTTGGCGTAGATGTCCCGCAGCACCATCTGCTGCAGGATCATCTCGAACCAGATGCCGGTGCTGGCGACGGACGCCGCCTCCTGGCGCGTCAGCTCCTTGCGCTGCGCGTCGGTCATCTCGTCCCAGTACGCCGTTCCGTAGAGCGTGCTCCACTCCGGGCTGGCGCCGTGGAAACTCGTGTCGAGCGGCGTGTCCCAGTCGACCTCGGTGAGCGGGTCGTAGGAGAGCTGAGCGGACGAGTCCAGCAGCCGCCGGGCTGTGCCGTCGTCGGAGGGCCGGTTCCCGGCGGCCTCCGACGGGGAGGTGTGGATGGCCATGCTGAGGGCTCCTCGAATCGAGTCCGGGCGCTATTACCACGGGTAACGATCCCGTCTTGCTGACGAACTGTATAGCAAGAGGAGCCGCGTTCCTACCCCCGAGTAGCGAAGGGTGGCCACGGGAGTACCGCTCAGTACGGTCCGGCGTGCTCACCGCAGCCGGAACCGCCGCCGTTCGCGGAGGCCGTGGACGGGCCGGCGGCCATGAGGGCCGCGGCGGGGACGAGGACGGCCGGGGGCAGTGCCCGCCGGGCGGCGTGCGGTGTTCGCCTCACGGCCACGCTTTCCGTGAGGGGAACGACTGCTGTGACGGCACCGCACGCCGCCGATCGGCCCGGCACCGCCGGACGATCCGGGCGAGTGAAGACCACCGGGCTTGCCGCCCGTCGCCGGCGCGGCCGGACGTGCCCCGCGGTCACACCGGTCCCGTGGTCACACCGGTCCCGTAGTCACACCGGTCCCGCGGTCACTCGACTCCGCTGGGAGTGGGCTGCGGTGTACGGCCGGCGAGGACCTCCTGCAGCCGCTGCGTGCCCTGCTCGACGGCCGCGGAGGTGGTGTCGTGGTCGGCGCCGCCGGTTCCGCCGTTGGTGACCGTGATCGCGTTCGCGCCGATCTGGACGGCGGCCACGTCCAGGGTGAGGGTCACGGGCTCGTTCCCGCTCGTGCCTTTCACCGTCACGGTCAGCCCCTGCCTCGCGTCACCTTCCTCGGGCAAGGACATCTCGGTGACCTGGACGGTGCGTTCACCGGTGTCACCACCGGTCAGGGTGAACTGGTCGCAGGCGTCGGGAAGCGACCGCAGCCACTTCATCGACTCGTCGAGGTCGGCCTTCTGATAGGCCGCGACCTGGTAGAGCAGCCGGGAGTCACCCTCCTGGAACCCGTTGAGCGCCGACGCCCCGGAGGGGCGGCCCAACAGGGTCTCGTCGTACAGCGAGTCGATCAGCCTCTGGCACTTCGAGGCGTCACTCCTCCCCTCGAGGAACGCGACCACGTCGACCTGTCCGATGAGCAGGGAGTCCCGCCAGCCCCGCGGGTCATCGACCTGCGTCCAGTTGTCCTCGATGTCCGCCTCGGTGATCAGCGCGTTCCGCGCGCCGGTCTCGCCGAGCTCCGAGGTGGGCGACGAGGTGGGCGACGAGGTCGGCGACGGGGACGTGGGGGACGGGGACGTCGGCGTGGACGTGGGTGACTCGGTCTGCGCTGCGAGGGCCCGCTCGACGGCCGCGCCGGCGGTCTCCGACCCGGCCGACGCGCTGTTGTCCGCGTCGGAACAGGCCGCCGTGGTGAGCAGTGTCCCGGTGGCCAGTACGGCGGCCAGGACACGGGACGAGCAGACGATCGGGCGAGGGGTGGTCACGAGTGCCTCCTGAGGATGGGACGAGCGCCCCGGCGCCGACCTGCCCCGGGCGCTTTCCGCCCTTGTCCTCCCACCGCATCACCGGTCCGCCCGGGCGACCAGCGCAGCGGAGGCACACGGGTGAGAACGGGCCCCGCGTCGCGCCCGAGTATCCGGGGAGCCACCGGGAGGAAGCGACCCCGAGCGCGCTTCCCGGCGTCCCCTCACGGACGCTGGTACGTTCCGTCTGCCACGGCACGTACCGGAAAGGGACCCGTCACGTCCCCCACCGACAGCGGGCCCGCGCCCCCTTCCGCGGCGGCCGGGCGCCACCCCACCCTGTTCCGTGCCGCCCGGCGCCGGCGGAACCCGCCGCTGCGCCGGTCGGACATCACGGTGACGGACGAACGGGCGGTCAAGCGGGCGGTGAGGGCCGCCTCGCTCGGCAACGCCATGGAGTGGTTCGACTTCGGCATCTACGCGTATCCGGCCGGCACCATCGGCCGCGTCTTCTTCCCCTCCGGCAGCGACACCGCGCAGTTGCTGTCGTCCTTCGCCGCCTTCGCCGTCGCCTTCCTGGTGCGCCCGCTCGGCGGCATGGTGTTCGGGCCGATGGGCGGCAAGATCGGCCGCAAGAAGGTCCTCGTGCTGACGATGATCCTGAGGGCGATCGGCACCGCCGCGATCGGCATGCTCCCGACGTACGCGGCCGTCGGCTTCTGGTCACCCCTGCTGCTGATCCTCTTCCGGTTGCTGCAGGGATTCTCCACCGGCGGCGAGTACGGCGGTGCCTCCACCTTCATCGCGGAGTACGCCCCGGACAAGCGGCGCGGCTACTTCGGCAGCTTCCTGGAACTGGGCACGCTGGCCGGGTACACCGGCGCGGCGGGCCTGGTGACGGCCCTCACCGCCTGGCTCGGCACCGACACGATGGACGCCTGGGGCTGGCGCATCCCGTTCCTGCTCGCCGGGCCGCTGGGCGTCGTCGGCATCTACCTGCGGCTGAAGCCGGACGACACACCGGCCTACCTGAAGCTGGAGGAGGGCGCGGAGCTGCTGCGGTCGCAGGCACCGACACCGAAGTTCTGACGGCGGCGGGCCGAGGGCGCGGCGGCGGTGGCGGTGGTGGTGGCTTCGCCGGGGTCACAGGCCGGTGACCTTGCCGCTCGCCGAGACTTCGTAGACAAGGGTGACGGTGCGGCGGCCGCCCGGGGGCAGGGGGACGTTCCAGCGGACGATGCCGTCCGCGTCGATCGCGTCGGGCGCGGGAGAGCAGTCGTCCCGGCGCAGGCGCACCTCCACCGCCGAGACCTCGGAGACCGGGACGCGCTCCTGGACGACGACCGTCCTGTCGTCGTGCTCGCCGGGGGCGGAGAACCGGGAGAGGTGCAGCCGGACGGTCCGGGTGAGGACGGTCCGCTGGGTGATTCCGGCGGTCTCGCGGGTCTCCTCGGTGTGCCGCAGCACCCGGTGGTCGTCCCGGCTGCCGAAGGCGAGCTCGAGGGGGGAGCCGGGGGCGGTGAAGCCCAGGGTGCCGCGCCCGCTGAATCCACTGCCGCGGACGAGGTCGACGGGCCCGGCGAGCAGGGCGTGGCCGGACAGGTTGTCGCACCGCACCACCTGGCTGACCAGGGGCGACAGCTCGGGCGAACAGGCGTACTCACTTCTCGCCGGTGAGGTGAAGGAGGAGAGCGGCACACGGTGGGCGCGGCCGTCCGCCGGCACGGAGACCGGTGCGGGGGAGTGGAGCACGCGCACCTCGCCGCCGTCGTCCACACCCGGCAGCCCCAGCACGGGGGCGGGACCGAGGTCCGTGATCTCCTCCTCGCGCAGGTCGACGTGGACGGCGCGGCGCTCAGCGGGGGAGCGGTCCTCAAGCGTCAGCCGGTCCTCGCTGAGCCGGGGCGGTTCCGCGGCCCGCGCGGAGCGGGCCGTCGACAGGGTCAGCCGTACGTCCGACCAGTCCTCGCCGGTGCGCTGCCAGACGATCGCGTCCGTGTCCAGCGTGAGGGAGTCCCCGTCGAGCACGGCCCGGTAGGCGGGCCGCCACACCGCGCACGGCGTGAGGTGGCCCAGCCGCAGCACGGCCTGCCCGGCGGCCGGGGCCCGCACGGTCAGCTCGATGTGGCCGACCAGCTCGGCGGGTTCCGTCTCGGAGAGCTGCAGGGCCCGCTGGGTCTCGGAGAGTTCGGCGGCCACGTCGGCCAACTCGGCCTCCGCTACGCGCAGTCGCTCGCCGTGGGAGTCGCGTTCGCCATCCACCCGGTCCAGTACCCGGGCCCAGCGGTCCCGTTCCGCTTCCCCGAAGCCGGCGCCCTCGCCGATCTCCCGCAGCAGATCGGTGGCGAGCCGGCCGAGCAGATCGACGCGGATGCGCAGCCGGTCACACCGCTGCTCCAGGTCCGTCCGCTCCTCCTCCAGGGCCGTCACCCGCCGGCGCAGCGCGGAGTCGTCGTCGGTGGGCCGCGGCCCGCGCGGCGTCCAGCTGCGGACGATCCGCGCGTCGAGCACGGTCGCCGGGTGGCCTGCGGTCAGCTCGGCATGGAGGGTACGGTCGACGGCCAGCGCGCTGACCGGTCCGAGACGCAGTCGCTGCGTACCGGCCCGCAGATCGAGTACGGCCGTACGCTCCACGTGAGCGCGGTCCTCCGTACAGGTGACGGCGGTGACGGGGAGGGGGATGAGCCCCGGTGACGTAGGCATGCTGTGTCAGCTCCTGCGGTTGCCGCCGGTGAGGGCCTTGCCGGCCGGGATCCGGATTTCGTAGCCGCCGTCGAGGGCGGCGGTGCCGCCGGCGGGCAGCTCGATCCGCCACAGGCGTGTGCCCGGTGCGTGGCGCTCGAGGCCGGCGTCGCCCCCGGGCGCCGTCCAGTCGGCTCGTTCCTCGATCCGTACGTCCGCGTCAGAGGTGACGGGCACGCGCTCGCGCACCTCCACGGAGACGGGCACCGGAAGGCGGTTGGCCAGCTCCACATGGACGTGGTGGTCGAGCACCGTGACGTTGTTGCGCAGCCCCGCGGTCGACTCGCGCAGATTCACCCGGCGGGTGACCCCGATGGCCTCGGCCGGTCCGAGCCCCACCCGGCACGCACCGCCCGGGGCGAGTGTGGGCAGGGCGGCGGTCAGCAGGAAGTCCTCGTCCGCGGTGACCTCCACCGGACCGGCCAGCAGGGCCTGACCGGTGGCGTTGGAGAGCACCAGCGTCGTGTACACGGTCTGCTCCACGGACGGGACACAGAGGTACTCGGTGCGCAGGCCGACCGGGATCTCGCCGACGGTGACGGTGTGCCAGTTGCCGTCCGAGGGGATGTCGGCGGGGGCGGCGGCATCGAACCGGTGGTCGAAGGAACCCGCCGACTCGCGGGGCCGCACGGCGTGTCCGGGAAGGGGCAGCGCGCCCACCGTCTCGGCGCGGCGGCGGTACTCGGCGGCCACCGGGTCGAAGCCGGAACCGGGGAACAGCCTGCCCCGGCGGCCGCCCTGTTCGTCCGGGCCGCACAGGACGAGCGCGGAGTAGTCGAGCTCGGCGCCGTCCGGCTGCGGCGGACCGGCCACGGGCACGGGCGGTACGGGCACGGGCGGCGCGGACGCGGCGGGCGGTGGCGGCGCGGCCCCGGGAGCCGCGGGAACAGCAGGGGCGGCGCCGGGTGCGGCGGGCCGCGCGGCGGTACGCGCGGCGGTACGCGGCCTGCCGCCCGGCCGGGCCGAGGCAGGGGCCGGCGCCATGGCACCGCCGAAGGCCGGAGGGGAGGCGCCCTCCGGCAGCGGAAGGGGCGGCGGCGGAGGAACGGGACCGGGCGCGGCACCCACCATGACCGCGGGCGCGGGTCCCGTGTCGGGGCGGGGGCCGGCCGCGTCGTAACCGGCGAAAAGATCGGTCAGCCCTGCCGGGTGCTCACGCCAGCCCGAAGGCGCGGGGGCGGACTGACTGCGTCCGATGCGGACCGAGCGGAGCCGGGGCAGGTCGGTGCGACGGCGCAGATCGGCGGTGGCCAGGGCGATGCGGACACCGGTCCAGTCCTCACCCGTGCGCTGGGCGACCGAGGCCCGCAGCACCAGGGACCCGTCGCTCTCGCCCGCACGGTGGGTGAGCCGGTAGGCGGGCACCCAGACGGCGCCGGGCACCCCGTACTCCACCTCCAGCTCCACCTCCGCGCCGCCCGCGCCGTCCAGCGTCAGGACCGCGCACACCGAGCCGGCCACCGGTGCCGAGGGCACATCGGTGGAGGCACGGGAGATCCTGTCCACGACGATCGCGAGCTCGTGCTCGGCCCGGCGCAGCTCCTCCTCCAGCTCGCGGAGCCTGCTGTGCAGCCCGGTCAGGCGCTCGTCGACGAACTCGGAGAGCTCCAGCCACGCGTCGACCGGGGTACGGCGGTGCGGGTCGTCCCGCTTGCGGGCCGGCGGCACCGGACGGAGCGCCGCGACCTCCTGGACCAGTCCCAGTTGCCGGTCCCGGCGACCCCGTGCCGCCGCACAGGCGTCGCGCAGCCGTTCCTCTTCGCGCCGCAACTCGTCGGACGGCTCGGTGCCGAGGAGTTCGGCCTCCACCTCGACCCGGGCCTCGGTGACACGTACCCCGGACGCTCCGACGACGCGGGCCCGCAACGAGCCCGGGTCCAGCGAGCGGGGCAGTCCCGCCACCCGCACGCGTCCGCCCGCCGGCACCGTGCCCCGGGCCAGGCGGCGGCAGAGCGCGCCCTGCGCGTACACCACCACCGAATCGAGAGCCGACGCCCACCTCGGGGCCGTCCCAGCCGTCATGCGTTCCCCCACCCAGCCGTGTCCGTGCCGAGGGCAGCCTACGCGGTGATCCGTCGCCGGTCCTGCCAGGTCCCGATGCCGGCACGGACCACGCGCGCCGGGCCGCCCGTTCCGGGGCCCGGGGAAGGTTCGGTCCGTGCGACGGCCGGCTCACCGGGTGACTGCCCGCCGCCGGGTGCCGCCTCACCAGATCAGGCACCAGTACGCGCCGTGGTGCCCGATGCCGATACGGCTGTTCCGCGGAACCAGGCCGGGGTCCGGCTGGCCCACGGACGCCATCGAGCAGGCGGGGTCGCCGACCGCGTCGGCGTTCGCCATGCGGTGGGCGGCGGCCGTCGCGGCCGGGGAGGTGTACCACGTGGTGGTCACCCGTTCGTCGCCACCGGCCGTCGGCGTCGGCCCGTGCGTCCTGGCGGACGGCGTCGGTACGTGCTTCGAGGGCGCCGGCCGCGTCGCCGGTGTCCGTGTCGGCGCCGGGCGGGCGGATGACGGCGAGGGCTTCGGCGTCGCGGACTTCGGCGGTGGTTCGGGGGTGGCGGACCGCTGTGGTGGTTCGGGGGTGGCGGGCTTCGGCGGTGGTTCGGACAGGGTGGACTTCGGCGGTGGTTCGGACAGGGTGGACTTCGGCGGTGGTTCGGGCAGGGTGGACCGTGGCGTGGGCGTGGGCGTGGGTGCCGGGGAGCCCGGTGAGAGCCGGGGGGTCGCGGACCGCGTCGGTGGCTGTGGTGTCGCCGGTCCCGTCTTCGGAGTGCGCATGGCCGAAGCACCGGTCGGGGTCCGGTGGGGCACCGGCTGGCGGCTGGGCGGCGCCGGCCGGGTCGTGGGCCTCTGTTCCGGCGGTGCCGGCTCGGTTGCCGTCCGCCGTGCCGGCGGTGCCGGCTCGCTGGTCGGTCTCTGCGCCGGCGGAGTCGGTCGGGTCGTCGGCCGCCGGCCCGGCGAGGTCGGCTGACGGGGCGGGGACGTCGTCGGCCCGGGCGACAGCGTGGGCGTCGGCGTCCGCCGTGCCGTGCTCGACGGCTCTGTCGCGAACGTCCAGGACGGCAACGGGTTCAGCGTCGGAAGGGACAGGTCGTTCGAGGCCGAGGGCGTGGGACCGGGCGTGCCGCCGTCCTGCGCCACCCACGCCCACACGCCGATGCCACCGAGGACGAGCACAGCGGCGCCGCCTGCGATCCACGGGGCACGCCGGGGCGGGCGTCGGTGACGGTTCATGGTCTTACTGTGCTATGCGACCTGGCGGGGCGCCTGTCGCGTCGCCAGGACGTCGTGCTTTCCGCCCGTCCGAGTGATACGGAGATCTCTCCGGCCTCCTTCCGAACGGGGTGGCTCCGGGTGCGCCACGCCGACTCGGGTTCGGACCCGGGGTCGTGCGAATCCGTCCATGGGCCCGCCCAAGGGCCTGGGACGCTGCCGTCGATCGTCCTGCCCCGTCTGCCGCGGATCCCCGGCAGACGCATCGTGGGAAGTGGGGGAGGGCCTGCCGCGGAGCCTCTTGTCCGCCGCGGCGCCCGCTTCCCCGTCTCACCCCTGCCGCGCCCCACAGGCCCGGGCGAGGCGAAGAGGGAAGGACCTCGTCCTGCCCCGTCCATGGATGCCCCGAGCTCTCAAGGCGGACGTCGGGGACCACGCGCCCTGTGACCCCGGGTTCCCGGCACGGGCGATCGCGCACATCACGGCGGACAGGGAGGCCACCGCCGGGTCGACGGCAAGGTGTTCGCAAGGCTGGTCGACACCCCTTGCAGGGGCTGGGACGATCTTCACGCGTGGATCAGCTCCTGGGGCGTACCGGACGTCTGGCCCGTGGGCCCTCCGGCCTCCCTGTCCCGCCGTACACGCCCGGCCGACACGTGGAGGTCGCGGGGCGGGTGGTACGCCCGTGCCCATGTCCCGGAGAACGGCCACGTCGACCCCGGTTCCTGGTCGGCGTTCGGGTCACGGCCGCCCGGACCACCCCCTGAGGAGTCCCGGTTCGAGCCGTTTCCCGGGGCGGCGTTCTTCCGGGCGGGGCGCACCTCGCCCGTCATCGCGGAGATGCACGACCGGCTCGTCGCCGAGGACTGCGACCGCTGCACGTCCGGCACCGACCCCGATGTGTGGGGCCCGGACGACGTGAGGTCCTACACCGCCCGGCAGCGGAAACCGGGTCTCGAGGGCAGCTCCGCCGACGGCGTTCCCGGCCGGTTCAGCTGGGACGGGCCGGCCGTCCCCAACGTCTGAGGTGGTGCGGGCGTCGCGCCGGAAGGGCCCGGGTCGGGAACCGGCGGACGGGTCGTCAGAAGACCCGTGCGTCAGCGTATTTCCAGGGTTTGCGCGCCACTTCCATCAGGCGCATGGTGGAAGGGGAGCGACTGTGACAGCCGGCGGCGCATGGTCCCGGAAAGACCGTGGCTCCCCGGCAGGGGCGCCGCCGGGCCTGCCGGCAGGGTCACTCCTTGCCGGCTTCCACGCCGATCGGCCGCTTCCCCGGCGTCGGTACGGTGACATCTCGCGCATGCGGCGGACGAACCCGCACCGTCATCCGGCGCCTTGCCGAGCTCTGTGGAAAGGAGAGGGCCATGCCCGCGACGGCGCCGTTCCCAGGAGCGGGCTTCTTCCACAAGGGACAACGCAGCCCTGTGATCGCCTCGATGGGCAAGCGCCTGGTGGCGGAAGGGTGCGGGAAGTACCGGACAGGTCCGGGCCCCGAGTGGACCGACGTCGACCAGCAGTCGTACGCCGCCTGGCAGCACAAGATCGGGTTTAAGGGAGCCGATGCCAACGGCATCCCGGGCAGGACGAGCTGGGACCGGCTCCGCGTTCCGCCGGCCCCGGCGCCCGGTGGTGCCCGCGCCGCGTCTCCCGTACCGGGGCACGGCGTCACGACCCCCCACGGGAAGAAGGGGCCCCACTGGATCCTGGGCCGTCACACCGGCGCGGACTACGCCGCTCCGGAGGGGAAGCCCTGTGTGGCGGTGCGCAACGGTTCCATCGTCCGCAGTGGACACGAAGACCGCGGTTTCGGTGACTTCCTCGTGTTGCGCGTCGGCGCGTTCGACTTCTTCTACTGCCACCTCTCCGAGAAAACGGTGACAGGGGGTCCGGTCAAGGCCGGTCAGAAAATCGGGGAAGTCGGCTCCACCGGGAACGCCACCGGCCCTCATCTCCACTTCGAGAAGCGCCCGGCCCGCGGCGGCTTCGGCTCCGACGTGCCCCCCGTCTGGTGACCGGGAGAGCCCGCCGGTTCGCCGGCGGTTCTCACGGCTCCTCGCCCGGGACCGGACGGAGGGGCGCGTCGACAGACGGCACCGGTGTCACCGGCGCACCTCAGCCGACCCGGACCGGGTCCTCGGCCGGACGGCGGTAGACGCCGTCGCTCCGGTGCAGATGGCGCAGGTCGACGAGGTAGCGACGCAGGGTCACGTGGTCGGATCGGCCCTCTTCGCACCAGGCGCGGAGCCTCTCGTCGACCTCGCTCTCCGCGTACTCCCGGCCCGGCTCGAACGTGCGCTCGGCGATGTGGCGCAGTACGAGCTCCTTCCGGTTCCACCGCGCGGGAAGCTTCACCAGCCGTCCGTCCCGTACGAACGTGCGGAGCAGCGTCTCGACCCGCTCGTCCCCGGTGCCGTGGTCCTGCGCGGGCCGGCGCCCGGCCGCCTCGCGCGCCAGGCGGCGGAACGAGTCGTAGGACACCACGAGTCCGTCGGCGTTCGCCGCGACGGCCTTCCGTTCCTCGAGCCGGCGCAGCGCGAGGAGGGCCTCCCGGGCCGGCAACCCGGTCCGCTCGACGACCTCGGCGGCGCTCGTCGCGCCCAGCGCCACGGCGGCGAAGACCCGCACCCGGGTCTCGTCGGTGAACAGCCCGGCCACGTCCTCGCCCGTCATGCCCCGTCTCCGTTCCTCCGGGAGCGGCCTCCCGGACACTGCTCCGGGACGCTACCTTTGCGGCCCGGCGACGCGCCCGTGGTTTTCCGCGTGCGCAGCGCCGGCCCGGCCCGTCAGCCGCCGGGGCCGGAGCGCACGAAGAGGCAGAACGGGTGGCCCGCCGGGTCGCACAGGACGCGCACCTCGGCCTGGGGCTGGAAGTCGGCCAGGGCCGCCCCCGAGGCGAGGGCATGCTCGACGGCCGACGACAGGTCGTCCACCTCGATGTCCAGATGCGCCATCATCTGCTGTCCGGTCCGGCCGGAGGGCCACCGCGGGCGGGAGAAGAGCGGCTCCGTCTGGAACGACAGCCCGGCGCCGCCGTCGGACGGTCCGATCTCGACCCAGCCCGGCTCCTCCTTCCGCACCGGCCAGCCGAGCAGACCCTGGTAGAACCGCGCGAGCTCCCGGGCGTCGGGCGCGTCGAGTGTGGTCGCGGCCAGCGTGAAACGCGGTAGGGAATCCATGAGGTGCTCCTGCCCGGCTTCAGCGGAGCGAACTTCATCGGAGCCGTCGGACGACGTGGGATCTTCACCCGCATGGGCATGACGTGGGATCTTCACCCGCATGGGCATGACGTGGGATCTTCACCCGCATGGGCATACGGGGAAGGCAGGAAAGCGGGCGAAGGCACAGGCGGCTGGGCACCCGGGCGGGGCGCCGACCCGGCCGGCAAGGAGGTCACGATGACAGGACCGGAGCGCACGGAGGTCCACGGGCTGTCCGTGCCGACCGCTTCCGCCGCGCTGGAAGCCATCGGCGCGGGCGCCTACGTCGTCGACGAGCAGGGCTGCATCATCGCCGTCAACGCCCGCGCCGAGGAACTGCTGGGCCGGCCCGCCGCGGAGCTCCTCGGCCAGGACGCGCACGACCTGCTGCACCGCGGTCCGCAGGGGCAGCACCTGCCGAGGACCCAATGCGCGATGCGACAGGCGTTCCACGCCGGACACCCCGCCCAGGCCGACGAGGACTACTTCGTACACGCCGACGGTTCGGTGCTGCCGATCTCCTGGCTGATCACCCCGTACGGCATCGGCGACCACCGAGTCACCACGCTCGTCGTCTTCCACATCCCCGAACGCCCACGGGGCACCGACCCGCGACCGGAGTCGACGGGCCGGTCGCTGCCGGAACTGCAACGGCTGGCCCTGCTGGCCGAGACCACCACGCAGCTGACCTCCACCCTCGACGTCGACGAGGCGCTGCAGCGGCTGGTGGCCCTGGTCGTGCCCCGGCTGGCGGACTGGGCGGTCGTCGACCTGATCACCGAACGCGACGAGGTGTGGCGTACCGTCGTGGTCCACGCCGAGGGCGACACGCTGGTGCAGCGCGAGGACCTGCAGGGACCGATGCCGCCGATTCCCGAGGAATCCCCGATGCCCCTGTCCAGGGCCCTGCGCGGCGTCTCCTCCACCCTGGCCGGTCCGCGGACCTACCAGGGGACACCGGATTCCGGCATCGCGGTCGAGCAGGGCCGCCTGTTCCACGCCACGGGGATGCACTCCGCGGCCATCGCACCCATCCGCAGCACGCGCGCGGTCCTGGGCGCGCTGACCCTGGGCCGTACCGAGACTCCGGCGGCCTTCGCCCCCACGGACCTGCCGCTGATCGAGGACATCGCGCGCCGGGCCGGCCTCGCCCTGGACAACGCCCGCCTCTACCAGCGCCAGCGCAAGGTGGCCGAGACCATGCAGAACCACCTGCTGCCCCAGATGCCGGGCGTCTCGGGCCTGGAGATGACCGTCCGCTACCTGCCCGCACCCGACGCCTCACATGTCGGCGGCGACTGGTACGACGCCTTCCCCTTGTCCGACGCGTCCACCGCCCTGGCCATCGGTGACGTCGTCGGTCACGACCTGGAGGCGGCGGCCGGCATGGCACAGGTCCGCAACATGCTCCGCGCCTACGCCTGGTCCCAGCACGAACCCCCCAGCCGCATCGTCGAACGGCTCGACGAGGCGATCCAGCACATCACCGACGTCGCCATGGCCACCATGATCTTCGGCCGGATCGAAACGGCCCACGACGGCCACTGGCAGCTGTCCTGGACCAACGCGGGCCACCCTCCGCCGCTGCTGATCAGCCGGGACGGCCTGACGAGCTACCTCACCGACGGCCACGGCATCCTCCTGGGCACCCAGGCGGGCCTCCGGCGCCCCGACGCCACAGTGCTGCTCCCGCCGGGATCCACCCTGGTGCTGTACACGGACGGCCTCATCGAAGCGCCCGGCCAGAGCCTCGACACGGGTCTGGACCGGCTGCGCCGGCACGCCGCCGCCCTCGCCCACCGCCCCCTCACCCCGTTCACCGACCAGCTGCTCCACCGTGTCCGCCCCGCCGACAACGACGACGACGTCGCCCTCCTGGCCCTGCGAGTCCCCAAAGGCTGAGCCCGCAGGAGAGCTCCGGAGGACCGGTCGGCTCGGGCGCGGCGCGCCCCGCCCGGGCGGACGGGCGCCGGCGCGGGGGAGGCCCCGGCACGGGCCGCCCGTGACGCTCGAGGCCCCGGCGCACGGCAGGACGACGCCACTCACCGGTCGGCGGTGCGTGTGGCGAGGTCCTCGTCGGTGATGGCGCGGACCACGCGGCAAGGGGTGCCGAGCGCGACGGTCATCGGGGGGATGCTGCGGCTGACGACGCTGCCGGCGCCGATGACCGACCCGTATCCGATGCGGACGCCGGGCAGCACCACCGCGTTGCTGCCGATCCACACCTTGTCCTCGATCACGATCGGCTCCGAGAACCGCCCGAAGTCGGTACGCCGTGCGGGATGCACCGGGTGTCCCGTCGTGGTCAGTGTCACGCTGGGAGCGATCATCACCCCGTCACCTATGCGGATGTCGACATCGTCGACGAAGGTGAGGTTCACGTTCCCGAAGAAGTCGTCGCCGATGTGGACGTTGCTGCCGAACCCGGCGTGGAACGGCGGCAGCAGCACCGTGCGTTCACCGACCGACCCGAAGATCGCGGCGAGCAGCGACCGGCGCTTCTCCGTCTCACCCGGTGGGGTGTGGTTGTACTCGAAGATCTCCTCGGTGCGGCGCCGGGGAGCCTGGAAGGCCGCTTCCGACTCGGTGTAGACGAGCCCCTCGGCGATCCGGGCCAGGACCTCTTCCTCGTACGCATGCGTCACAGCGGAACGACTCCGTTCGTCCAACTCCCGGGCCAGGACCCGACGCGCCCTCAGCCGGCCGCGCGCACCGAGCCTATGCCTTCGGATCCGGACCATGGCGGCTCCGTCCCGCATCGTGGCGCTCGCACGACACACGATGCGTCGCGATGACGACCGGGACGGCGACTTCGCGCACGGCCACCACAAGGGCCGGTGCGCGGACGGCGAGTACGCCGCCGGCGTCGCCTCCACCGGCCGTATCGGCTCCTCACGGACCCCGGACGCCCTGTACTGCCGCGAGCTCGGCTGACACGTTCTCAGCGAAACCGCACTCCCCGGGCCATGGCGCGGCACCGGCACTTTGTCCCATGCGAGGAAGAAGGCGCGGGACTGTGTGCGAAAGGGGTTACGCGTTCACGCGAGGCCCGCTAACTTCCTTGAAATGGACCGGTCATAACTCCGTCCGGGGTGACGGGCCGGTGTTCGACGGCGCGACGGCGCGCGCCCGTACTCCTTCACGGCAGGCCCCCGCGGCCTGCCGCCACCCCCCATATTCCTGGAGACTTCCGTGCGCACGAAACCGCTCGGACACAGACGCGTCCGCATGCTGCTGACGGCCGTGGCGTGTGCCATGGGCCTGGCGCTGCCCGTGGGCCCGGCCGCCGGGGCCCCCACCGCCGCCGCCCCGGCCGGACCCGGCGGCGCAGCCGCGGCGGCCGAGGACTTCCAGCAGGTCACCCTCGCCAAAGGAGTGGCCGAAACGGGCGAGCCCATGACACTGGCCGTCCTGCCGGACCGCTCGGTGCTGCACACCTCGCGCGACGGCACCCTGCGACGGACCGACGCGGCCGGCACCACCACCGTGGCGGGCAGACTGGACGTCTACAGCCACGACGAGGAGGGCCTGCAGGGCGTCGCGGCCGACCCGGGCTTCGCCACCAACCGCTTCGTCTACCTGTACTACGCCCCCGAGCTGAGCACCCCGGCCGGCGACGCCCCCGCCGACGGCACGGCATCCGACTTCACCCCGTTCGACGGCGTCAACCGGCTGTCCCGGTTCGTCCTGCGGACCGACGGCACCCTCGACGTGGGGAGCGAGAGGAAGATCCTCGACGTGCCCGCCTCCCGCGGCCTGTGCTGTCACGTCGGCGGCGACATCGACTTCGACGCGGCGGGCAACCTGTACCTGTCGACGGGCGACGACACCAACCCCTTCGCCTCGGACGGCTACACCCCCATCGACGAACGCGCCTCCCGCAACCCCGCCTACGACGCCCAGCGTTCCTCGGGCAACACCAACGACCTGCGCGGCAAGATCCTGCGCATCAAGGTGAACGCCGACGCCACGTACGGCATCCCGGCGGGCAACCTCTTCGCACCCGGCACCGCCAGGACCCGGCCCGAGATCTACGCCATGGGCTTCCGCAACCCCTTCCGGATGAGCGTCGACAAGGCCACGGGCACCGTCTACGTCGGTGACTACGGACCCGACGCCGGAACCGCCAACGCCTCCCGCGGCCCGGGCGGACAGGTCGAGTTCAACCGGATCACCAAGGCCGGCAACTTCGGCTGGCCCTACTGCACCGGCAGGAACAACGCCTACGTCGACCACGACTTCGGCTCCGGCACCTCGGGTTCCGCCTTCAACTGCGCCGCTCCGAGGAACACTTCGCCGCGCAACACCGGGCTGACCGACCTGCCGCCCGCCCAGCCCGCCTGGATCCCCTACGACGGCGCCTCCGTCCCCGAGTTCGGCAACGGATCCGAGTCGCCCATGGGCGGACCCGTCTACCGGTACGACGCGAACTCCGCCTCCGAGGTGAAGTTCCCCGCCGAGTACGACGGCGACTTCTTCGCCGGCGAGTTCGGCCGCCGCTGGATCAAGCGGATCGAGGCAGGCGGCGACGGGACCGTGCAGTCCATCAACGCCTTCCCCTGGAGCGGCACCCAGGTGATGGACATGGCCTTCGGTCCGGACGGCGCCCTCTACGTCCTCGACTACGGCACCGGCTACTTCAACGGCGACGCCAACTCGGCCCTGTACCGCATCGAGCACGTGACCGGCGGGCTCGCCCCGGTGGCCCAGGCCAAGGCGAACACCACCTCCGGCACAGCACCCCTCACCGTCGGCTTCTCCTCGGCCGGCAGCTCCGACCCGGACGGGGGCGCGCTCACCCACGCCTGGACCTTCGGCGACGGCGCCACCTCCACCGCGGCCGACCCGTCCCACACCTACACCGCCAACGGCCAGTACACCGCGACGCTGAAGGTCACCGACCCCACCGGCAAGTCCGCCACGGCCTCCGTCCAGATCACCGTCGGCAACACCGCCCCCACCGTGCGGCTCGACACACCCGCCGACGGGCGGATCTACGACTTCGGCGCCGCCATCCCGTTCAAGGTGACGGTCACCGACCCGGAGGACGGCACGATCGACTGCACCAGGGTGAAGGTCACCTTCATCGTCGGTCACGACAGCCACGGACACCCCCAGACCTCGGCCACCGGCTGCACCGGCACCCTGCAGACCCTGGCGGACGGCGAACACGATCCCAACGCCAACATCTTCGGCGTCATCGACGCCGAGTACACCGACAAGGGCGCCGGCGGCCAGCCCGCGCTCACCGCGCACGACCAGCACATCACCCAGCCCAGCCACCGGCAGGCCGAGCACTACGGCGACTCCGCCGGCGTCCAGGTCATGAACCACGCACCCGCCCACGGCGGCAGGACGGTCGGCAACATCGAGAACGGCGACTGGATCTCCTTCACGCCCTACAGCCTCGACAACGCCACCGGCTTCACCGCCCGTGTCTCCTCGGCGGGCAGCGGCGGCACCCTCGAAGTCCGCGCGGGCTCCCCGACCGGCACCCTGCTCGGCACGGCCACCGTGCCGGTCACCGGCGGCTGGGAGACCTTCCAGGACGTCACGGCGTCCCTGACCGGCCAGCCGGCCGGCCCCACCACCCTGTACCTCGTCTTCAAGGGCGGCAGCGGCGCCCTGTTCGACGTGGACGAGTTCTCCTTCACCACCTCCACCGGCGGGACCCGCACGGGTGAGGTGAAGGGGGTCGGCGGCAAGTGTCTGGACGTGGACAACGCGGGTACGGCGGACGGTACGGAGGTGCAGATCTGGACGTGCAACACGTCGGCGGCGCAGCGGTGGACGGTGGCCGGTGACGGCACGCTGAGGGCGCTGGGCAAGTGTCTGGACGTGTCCGGTGGCGGGAGTGCGGACGGTACGAGGGTCCAGTTGTGGACGTGCAACGGGACGGGGGCGCAGAGGTGGGCGGCCCAGCCGGACGGCACGGTCCGCAATCCGCAGTCGGGCAAGTGCCTGGACGCCTCGGGCGGTACGTGGAACGACGGTACGCCGGTCCACCTGTGGACCTGCCACACCGGACCCAACCAGAAGTGGACCCTGCCGTAGAGAGGAGGCGACCCACGATGCGCACCCTGTTCAAGACAGCGATCGGCCTGTGTGCCGGCGCCGTGCTCTGCCTGACACCCCAGACCGCGGCCCTGCCCGGCGCCGCACCGGCGGCCCTCGGCGCCCCCGGCACCGCGGACCGCACGGCCACCGCGGCGGCCGACCCGGCGTACGAGATCCTCGTCTTCTCCCGGACGGCGGGCTTCCGCCATTCCTCGATCGACGAGGGCGTCACGGCCCTGCGCGACCTCGGAGCGGCGAACAACTTCACCGTCACCGCCACCGAGGACCCGGCGGCCTTCACCACCGCCAACCTGGCGCGGTACCGGACCGTGGTCTTCCTGTCGACCACGGGCGACGTCCTGGGCCCCGCCCAGCAGACCGCCTTCGAGCAGTACCTCGGCACCGGCGGCGGCTACGTCGGCATCCACGCCGCCGCCGACACCGAGTACGACTGGCCCTTCTACGAGGGACTGGCCGGCGCCCTCTTCCAGTCCCACCCCGCCATCCAGCCCGCGACCGTCGAGATCGAGGACCGGGCGCACGACGCCACCGCGCACCTCGCCGGCACCTGGCAGCGCACCGACGAGTGGTACAACTACCGCACCAACCCCCGCGCCACCGCCCACGTCCTGGCCTCGCTGGACGAGTCCAGCTACTCCGGCGGCTCCATGTCCGGCGACCACCCGATCGCCTGGTGCAAGGAGTACGCCGGCGGCCGCGCCTTCTACACCGGCGGCGGCCACACCGAGGAGTCCTACGCGGACCCCGCCTTCCGCCGTCACCTGCTCGGCGGCATCCGCTGGGCCGCCGGCACCACCCGGGCCGACTGCCGCCCGGAGACCGGCTACACGCCCCTGTTCGACGGCACCGGCACGACCGGCTGGAAACAGGCGGGACCGGGCGGCTTCACCCTGGCCGACGGCACCCTCACCGCGCACGGCGGACTGGGCCTGCTCTGGTACGACGCCGAGGAGTTCACCGGCGACTACTCGCTGAAGCTCGACTGGAAGCTGAACGGCGACGACAACTCCGGTGTCTTCGTGGGCTTCCCGGCCTCCGACGACCCCTGGTCGGCGGTGGACAACGGCTACGAGATCCAGATCGACGCCACCGACGCGGCCGACCGCACCACGGGAGCCGTGTACGGATTCCGGTCCGCCGACCTCGCCGCGCGCGACGCGGCGCTGAATCCGCCGGGGGAGTGGAACACGTACGAGATCCGCGTCACCGGAGAGCGGCTGGAGGTCTTCCTCAACGGCCGGAAGATCAACGACTTCACCAACACCGACCCGGCGCGCAGCCTGGCCCGGGGCCACATCGGCCTCCAGAACCACGGCGACGGCGACGACGCGGCCTTCCGCAACATCCGGATCAAACAGGCCGGAACTCCGTCCGACCCGCGCACGGGTGAGGTGAAGGGGGTCGGCGGCAAGTGTCTGGACGTGGACAACGCGGGTACGGCGGACGGTACGGAGGTGCAGATCTGGACGTGCAACACGTCGGCGGCGCAGCGGTGGACGGTGGCCGGTGACGGCACGCTGAGGGCGCTGGGCAAGTGTCTGGACGTGTCCGGTGGCGGGAGTGCGGACGGTACGAGGGTCCAGTTGTGGACGTGCAACGGGACGGGGGCGCAGAGGTGGGCGGCCCAGCCGGACGGCACGGTCCGCAATCCGCAGTCGGGCAAGTGCCTGGACGCCTCGGGCGGTACGTGGAACGACGGTACGCCGGTCCACCTGTGGACCTGCCACACCGGACCCAACCAGAAGTGGACCCTGCCCTGATCCCTGATCCCTGATCCCTGATCCCGCCCGGCTGGGGAGTGCGCCACGAGGCGGGCGGACGGGAACCCGGCGACCTCGAGCCGGGCACGCGTCGGCGCGCCCGGCTCGAGGTCGCCCCGGCGGCCCGCTGTCCACCCGGTGACAGGGGCCTCCCGGCACGGCCCGTCAGCTTCCCGGGGCGAAGAAGTGCAGCGGGCTGTTCGGCTCGAAGCCGATCCGCGGATACACGGGAGCCCCGGCGGCGGTCGCGTGCAGCGTGGCGCGGGTCAGTCCGGTGGCCCGGGCGCCCTCGTACAGGGCCTTGCGGGTCACCGCCTCCCCGTACCCCCTGCGCTCCCATCGCGGGTCCGTGGCCACCAGCACGACGAAGAGGCGGCCGTCCGCCTCCACGGTCCCGGCGCACGTCACCGGCACGCCGTCCCGCAGGCCCAGGTAGGCGTGCACCCCCGTCCGCCACAGCCCCGAGCCCGCGAGGCCGTCGCGGCCGGCCTCCAGCGGCATGCCGTAGGCGCGCGAGTTGAGGTCGGCGTAGGCCCGCAGGTGTTCGTCCGTGGCGACCCGCACGAACGTCAGGTCCGGGTGCGCCGGCTCGGGGACCGGCAGCAGGTCACCGGCCATGCCGACGCCCGAGAAGGCGTGCACCAGACCGGCCCGCCCGGCCGCTTCCGCCAGGCGCGGGCGCGCCTCGGCGTCGAGGAGGTCCTCGAAGACCCACAGGAAGCCGGCGTGCCTCTTCGACCGCATGATGTCCGCCGCCTGCCCCAGCCGCTTCTCCATGAGGTCCGCGTCCGTCCCCGTCTCGGTGAGCGTGACGCAGTTCCAGAAACCGAACCGGCACTCCGCCCAGCGCACCGCGATGCCCGGCAGGTCCCGTACGTCCGCGCCCGGATTCCGGTCGAGGACCAGCACCCGCCAGACCGTGGCGAGCTGCTCCATCGATTCCACCGCGTCAGCGAAGCTCCGTGTCACCTTGTCCCCTTTGCTCGATCGCCGGCAAGGGCATGTCTGCCCACCGGAACCGACGGAGCACGCGCGGACCGGCCGGATCCGGCGTCATGGGTGACGCGGGACACCGGCAGGGCACCGGCGGCCGGCCTGGAGCGGACGACGCGCCGGCCGGGCGGCCCCGCTCACGGATGGTCCGGCAGCCGGAGCCACTCCTCCCAGGTCACGTCCCGGCCGATGAAACGCGGCCGCTCGAAGGGCCAGTCCTCGGCGATCCAGCGCGGCACGAACGCGTCCAGCGCCCGCTCCAGCGCACCGCCCACCTCGTCGTCCACCACCCACCAGGAGATCTCGGCGTCCGCCCCCTGCTTCTCGGGCGGGTCGATGTAGACGCAGCCGCGCAGGGCGGTGCGGTCCGCGTTCTCGATCGTGTAGTTGAACGATTTGTGCGCCTCGATCTCCGCGGCGTGCCGCTCCAGATCGGCGAGGTTCGCCTCGTACGACATCGTGGCGGACGGCCAGCCCCACGCGGGGCCGAAGATCGACCACAGCCGCTCCCGCGAACCCATCACCGTCGGGTAGTCCAGCGCCGCGTCCGCGCCGCTGATCGGGCGCAGCCGGTGGCCTCCGCCGTCGGGTATGCCGACGTGGAGGGGGTGGACGAAGTCATGCGGAAGCCAGGTCATGGGCGTGAGCCAACCAGGCCGGGAAGCGCCGCGCAAAGGGATATCGCCGCGGCCGACCGGTGTCACGTGGCACGGTGGAGTCCGTCCCGCGCGTCGGCCGCCGCTCCCGGACCGGACGCGGCGGGAGGCATGGGCGGCAGGCTCGCGGCGATGCCCGGCAGCAGGACGGGCTCCAGCCGGACCCGCTCCTGCCTGCCCAGGTAACCCTCCAGTTCCGGCGGCCGGTAGCCCGGGTCCCGGTCGTAGCGCTCCTTGGCGGGCACCGCCAGGAACTCGTTGCCGTCGGGTTCGCCGCGGTCGTCCACCGCCTTCCCGAGCGGCCGGTGCAGCGGCCCGGCCAGTCGGTACAGGCCCGTCCGTGAGGCGTGGAGAGGGCCCGACGCGTCCGGCCGTACACGGAAGTCGACGCATTCCGCGGGCCTCATCACCCGGGGCCCCTCCGCGCTGAGCACGTCGGCGTCGAATTCCAGCCCGTGCCTGCGGGCGTGGTCGACCATCCACAGCAGGGCGATGTCGGACAGCCCCGTCTCCTTGTAGCCGCCACCGACATCGCTGTGCACCCCGGCGAACCACACCTGCTTCAGCTCCTGGCCCCGCGCGGCGGAGCCGGGACGCTGGTGCCACAGGGCCGGCCGGAACGCCGGGCGCTGCTCGTCGACGGCCAGCGCGTGGAAGGCCGCCCTGACCCAGTCGCTCAGCTCGGTGTCGTGGAACGCCCAGCGGTGGTTGAACCGGTTCGCCGCCGGCTGCAGCCACGGGGTGTCCGGGACGGGGATGCCCAGGGCGCCGACCGTGTCCCACACCCCGACGAACCCGATCTCCGTCTCGTGCGCGTACGAGCGGCGGAACAGCGTGGCGGCCGCGCCGTTCGGCTGCTCGATGCGGTCGCGGTACAGAGCCCAGGCCTCCGGGATCCGGTGGGCGTGGTCCCGGCGCAGGACGCCGCTGTTGCGCACCAGCCCCGCCAGGCTGCGGGCGGTGAACGCACCTCGGCTGAAACCGAAGAGGAACAACTCGTCGTCGGGCTCGTACGTCTCGACGAGGAACCGGTAGGCGTCCACGATGTTCCGGGACAGCCCCACGCCGAACGCGCCGCCACGCAGACGCTCCCACCGGTGGGTGCCGACCCCGCTGTGGTAGTAGACCCGCTGTTCCTTCCCGGCGGCGGATCCGGGGCGCACGGACAGGGCGACCTTGGCGACGTTGGTCTTGCTCGGCTGGTCCGCGAAATTCCATGTGCCGTCGCAGCAGACGACCAGACGCTTGGCCATGACCATCCCTCCTCGCGAGAGCGTGGAGCGGCGCACAGCACCATTTCCAGGGTCCCACCGTCCGGCGCTCCTCGCCATGCGGGGCAGTCCTGCGGCGTTCCGTCGATCAGGGATCGACGCGGAGGGCGCGGCGGGTGGGGGGTGCCCCGAGGTGCGGGAGGGCCCGGAGTTCCTGTACCGCAACGGCCGGGTGCGGATGACCTGCTCCGCGTGCGACACCGGCAAGCCGGACCACCAGGTCTGGACGATGTCGATGCCGCTGAGCGCCGACCCGCTCGTGCCGGGCAACCGGCGGCGGCACCAGGGCGCGGTGTTCTCCCGGGCCGACGACCGGGGCGTGTTCGGACCGGGCCACCAGGCATTCTTCCGCTCTCCCGACGGCACCGGGGACTGGATCGTCCACCACGCCAGGACCACGTCGCAGAACACGTACGGCAACCGCACGACCCGGGCGCAGAAGTTCACCTGGCGGGCCGACGGCAGCCCCGGCTTCGGCCGCCCGTCGGCCATGGGCGCCACCCAGGACCTGCCGTCCGACGACCCCGGATCCGGCGACTACTGGATCAACGACGACGGCCGCTCCAGCGGCCCCGGCGGCGTCGCCTACAGCGGCTCCTGGAACTCGGGCACGGGCTGCGCCACGCAGTGCTTCTGGAGCGGTGACCACGGGAGCGACCGGACCGGCGCCACGGCGACCTTCTCCTTCACCGGCACCCGCATCGTCCTGCTCTCCGTCAAGGACACCGGCAACGGCTACGCGGCCGTCAGCGTCGACGGCGGCCCCGAACAGCGGGTGGACTTCCACGGCCCGATCCGCGTCGGCGAGGCGGCGCGGTACACCAGCCCACGTCTCGTACACGGCAGCCACACCCTCCGGATCCGGGTGACGGGACAGCGCAACTCCCAGTCCGGAGCGTCCTTCGTGAGCGTCGACCGCGCCGAGGTCTACGTAACTGACCCCCCCCGCCGGCCGTCGGTGAGTCGGTCCACCGGCGGCCGGTCTTCGGCTCACGACAGCACGCGGTACGTCACGTGCGTGACCAGACTCGCCGACCGCGACGTCACCTGCTCCAGGTCCAGCGGCGGAACGCCTTCGAACAGCCGCGTGCCGGCGCCGAGGGTGAGCGGCACGATGTGCAGCCTCAGCCCGTCGATCAGGCCGGCGGCGAGGTACTGGTTCACGGTGGTCGCGCCGCCCTGCACCGCGACATCGCCGTCACCGGCCGCCGCGCGCGCCTGTGCCAGTGCCGACGCGATTCCGTCGGTGACGAAGTGGAACGTGGTGCCGCCGTCCATCGGCTGCGGCTCTCGCGCGTGGTGGGTGAGCACGAACACCGGCGCGTGGAACGGCGGATCTTCGCCCCACCAGCCGTTCCACCGCCGGTCCCACGCGCCGCGCACCGGGCCGAACATGTTGCGCCCCATGATGAACGCGCCGGCCGCGCTCATCCGGTCGACCTCGGCCCTGTTCTCCTCGGGCGTGTCGAACATCCAGGCGTGCAGCCGGCCGCCCGAGCCGTCCCCGCCGTCGTCACCGAACGGGCGTTCCTCGGTCTGGCCGAGCCCCGCCGAGTAACCGTCGGCCGAGATCGTGAGATCACAGATCACCCTGCTCATGCGTGTGGTCCTCCCGGTACGTGTCAGTGGTGGTGACCGCGGCGGCCGAGGGTCTCCACGGGGGTCGCGCCGGGGCGGGTCCACTGCGGTACGGGGCGGCTGGTCGGGCCCCAGGTGGCGGTCCCGTCCGCGTCCGTGCGCCAGTACCAGCACGGCTGGTCCCCCTCGGGCCAGCCCTCGGGGGTGTCCTCCCACGCCTCGCCACGGCCGTAGGGGGTCATGTCGAGCAGGCTGAAGGAGCCGTTGGCCGGCTCGATGCCACGGCCCGTCGTGGAGTAGGTGAGGAATACGCGGTCGCCGTCGCGCAGGAAGCAGGCGAGGTATCCCATTTCCCCGCCGACCGGCTCGTCCAGGTCGCGCACCGAGTACCAGGGCTGGGTGTAGCCCATGAACTCGACGTAGGAGGCCACCTCGTCCCAGGCGCCCGTGGTCAGGACGGCGAAGGAGACGCCGCGGGCGTTGAGGTAGACGGCGTCCTTCAGGTGCCAGGCCGCGGTGGTGCAGCCCTCGCACTGTCCCTGGTGCGGCGCGCCGTCGTACCACATGTGCTTGTAGACCACGAGCTCGTCGCGGCCCTGGAACAGGTCCAGGAAGGGGACCGGGCCGTCGGGTCCGACGACCTCGACCGTGCCGTCGAACTCCACCATCGGCAGCCGGCGGCGGGCCGCGGCGATGGCGTCGCCCTCGTGGGTGTGGGCCTTCTCGCGGACCAGCAGCTCGTCACGTGCGGCCTGCCAGGTGGCCAGGTCGACCACGGGCGGGCGTCCGGACGGCGAGGCGGTCGGGTTTTCCGGTGTGGTCGTCATGGGGTCCTCCGTGGTGTCTCGTGCCGGACAGCGCCGTACGGCGACGCTCTACGGCGGTCACCAGAAGAGACTCGCGCCGGGGCCGGAACTCATCGCGGCGGTGAGCACCGTTTCCGGCGTACGGAAGCGGCGACGCCCGCGCGACCACCGAGCCACGGCACGGGGGAGCGACCGGACGCCCCGCGGTCGCGCCCTCCGGGGAAACGCGTCCGGATACGGAACGTGCTCGAGGTGCGGCTGTGCGCCCTCGCCGGCGACGGCTCGTCGGACCGGCCGATCTAGCCCTCCGCCTCGGCGAATCGGTCCAGGCCGAGCACGGCGAGCAGTTGCAGCTTCTCGTGGCCCTCGGTGCGCGGCGGAGCCGTGAGCACGAGCAGCGTCTGGGACTGGTCCTCGGTGAACAGCGCCTGGCAGTCCAGCTCGATCGCGCCGAGTTCCGGGTGGATGAGCGTCTTGTGGTCCTCGAAGCGCTGCGCGACCTCATGCCGCTCCCACAGCTCGGCGAACTCCTCGTTCGCCCTCTGGAGGGCGCGCACGAGTTCACCGGCCCGCGAACGCGGGCCCCGCAGCCCGTGGGCGGCGCGCAGGTTCGCGACCTGGGCCCGGCTCTGCCGGTCGCGGTCGGACTCGGGGTAGCGCGCTCGTTCCGCGGGATCGGTGAACCAGCGGTAGATCGCGCTGCGGGCGAGACCCGTGTGCTGCGACGCGTCCCCGAGCAGGGCGGCGGCCATCCTGTTCTGCACCAGCGTCTCGCCCAGGTCGGTCAGCACGAGCGCCGGGGTGTCGTCGAGCCGGTCCAGCACCCGCAGCAGCGCGGGAGCGACATGGGGCGAGGCCGACAGCGGCACCGGTGCGTTGTGCCCGGCTATCCGGTACAGATAGGTGCGCTCGTCGCCCGTCAGCCGCAGCGCCCGGGCGAGCGAGGCCAGCATGTGCTCGCTGGGCTGCGGCCCGCGCCGCTGCTCCAGCCGCGTGTAGTAGTCGGCCGACATCACGGCCAGGGACGCGACCTCCTCACGCCGCAGACCCCGGGTCCGTCGGCGTGCGCCGGTGGGAAGGCCGACGTCCTCCGGCTGGAGCGCCTCGCGGCGGCGGCGCAGGAAGTCGGCCAGTGCTGCACGGTCCATGGGGCCGATTATCGTCCGGCACCGGTGGGCGAGCCAGGGATCGCCGATCCCCCGACAACCGGTCTCTGCCCCCGCGGCGGCGGACCGGCGACGATCGGGGCATGAACATCTCCGGAAACACCGTCTTCATCCCCGGCTCCACCAGCGGCATCGGTCTCGCCCTCGCCCTCGAGCTGAAGGCCAGGGGGAACACCGTCATCGTCGGCGGTCGGCGCGCCGAGCTGCTGGAAAGGATCGCGGCCGAGCACCCCGGCATCGACACCGTGCAGATCGACACCACGGACGCCGAGAGCATCACCTCCGCCGCGAAGCAGGTGCTGGGCCGGCACCCGGACCTCAACGTCCTCGTCACCATGGCCGGCGTGATGCGCGTCGAGGACTGGCGCGACCCCGCGTCGTTCCTCGCCTCCGCGGAGTCCACGGTGACGACGAACGTGCTCGGTCCGATCCGTCTGATCGCCGCGTTCGTCGAGCACCTGCAGGCGCAGCCGGACGCCACGATCATGACCGTCTCCTCGGGTCTGGCCTTCACGCCGCTCAGGGCCACGCCGAGCTACAACGCCTCGAAGGCGGCGATCCACATGCTCAGCGAGTCCGTCCGGCTGCAGCTCGCCGGCACCTCGGTGAAGGTCGTGGAACTCGTACCGCCGTCCGTGCGCACCGCACTGCTGCCCGGACACGAGGACAACGAACACGCCATGCCGCTCGACGAGTTCGTCACCGAGGCGGTGGGCCTGCTCGAGGCCCGGCCCGACGCGAAGGAGATCCAGGTCGAGCGCGTGAAGTTCCTGCGCTACGGCGAGGCCCGCGGCGACTACGACCAGGTCGTCGAGACACTCAACGGCACCGACCCGCACGGGAAGTGAGCCGGAGCCGCTCGCGACCGCGCACCCGCCCCGGTCCACGCCGTCGACGCCGCCTGTCCGGTCGTCGTGGTCCGTGACGGACGGTGAGTGCGTGCTTCTCATCCCATGGTCCGTGACGGGCCTGATGGGGGGCTCGTCCGGGTGCCCTGGCGGTGCCGGTCGGGTTGAGAACACACGGTGCCCGGCAGAGTCGAGCTCAGCCCATGTTGGCGAATGTGAGCTCGGCCATGACCCAAAGGCCGAACAGCTGGAGCCCCAGAGCGCCAACCGTCACTCCCAACGCGGCGCCGATGGTCAGTCGGCGTTGCACGAACCTGTATACAAAAAGCGTGACGGCTGTGACAAAGAAGAGCAGGATTACGGAAAGGGACATGTTTACCTCTATGGAAGGGCTGCGGCTTGACGGTACGGGCGCACCCGGATAACAGCGTCTACGAATCTCAACCGTCTAGACGAAGTCGGCCGTGAATCGGTTCACCGGGTTTTGAGCGCATCGGGATCTGCGGAAGACCCGCTACGAGGTCACGTCCGCTGGAGTTGAGTGAGAAGCCGTATCTCAACCGATCATGGAATCTGCAAGTCGAACAGGGTTCCTGGTCGGGTGATCTTCCGGCCGTACGTGCATGAGGGCAGGGCCTCCTGGTAGCTCGGGGGTGCGATCCCATTCCGAGCGGTTCCCGGAGGCCCTGTTGTCGTTGTTGTACGCGCCCGAGCCCGCCCGCTTCAACTCTCCCGCCGTGTCGTGCGATTGCCTCGCCCACGGACACGGCATGCGCCACTGCCGCTACCGGGGACAGCCGAAGACCCATCTGCAACACGTACTCACGGCCATCGCCGTGAACATCGAACGCCTCAGCGGCCTGCCACCGACTGAGGAAACCCCCTCACCACGGCCACCGACCGCCTTCCAGACACTCCTGGACCAGCACGGCATCCCACGGTCGAAGTCCTGGAGAACGCTCGGCAGTTGACCTCGACCGTTCCAAGGTCCCCGACAGGGTCAAGCTGAGAGCGAAAGGCCGGCCCGGTGGCCCCGGCCGGCCTCCACCTGCTTTCCGGACCGTCGTCCGTCCGCCCGCTGTCCGTCAGAGGCACGGCTCCTCAACCCATGCGGATCACCGCGTACGTCTCGCCGTCCCTCGGTGGCCGTGTCCAGGAGCGGGTGGTGAACGTGTGCAGCCGCCCGCTGACGATCGCGTGGCGCGGCAGATGCGCGCCGAACTCCCCGGCCACCGCTTCCAGCAGCGGCCGTTCCACCTCGGCGGCGTCCTCCGAGGCGCCGAAGAACCGGCTCGGGTCCAGCGCCCGCGGTATGTCCCCGCTGCGCCGGACCTCTCCGTCCGCGTAGGTGAACGCGTACTGCTCGGCGCCGTCGCGCGCCACCGAGAGATGGAAGAACGGCTCCCCGTGCCATGCCCTGAGGCCGCTCCACACCACCACCGCGCGGGTGCCCGCGCCGGCGGCCGGGGCGGGGGAGACGAACCGCCGACGGTCGAACGCGGCAGGGTCGCCTTCGAAGGCGAAACTCCAGCCGGGGCCGGCCCGGCCGACCGCCATGAGGGCCTTGTCGTCGTAGGAGGAGAACTCCCTCCGGTGGTGCAGCAACCTGTGGCGCGCCTCCCAGAGGGTCATGGGTTCGTTCAGCACCGTGTCGTCCCCGTCCGCCAGGCGAGCGGGCAGTTCCTCCGGCTCCACCCCTTCCACCAGGACGAACCGGTAGGACGTACGGTTGTTGCCGGGGTCGGGCTCCGCGAGCCAGGCCAGGCCGCCCGGGTCGAGCCCGGTCGTCGGCCCCGGTGCCTCGCCCGTCTGCCCGCCTCTCGGAGCGGACAGCAGCTCGCGGCCCCGCTCCGGGGCCAGCAGCGGCCCGAGCAGGGGGTCGGCCACCCACCCCAGCGGCGCCAGGTGGTCCGGTCCCAGCGGCTTCCACAGGGGCAGGGCGCCCATCAGGGTCCGCCATGCCCCGTCGGTGTCCCCCCACCGCGCCAGCTCCCGGGCCCGCTCCACCGCCTCCCCGAACGGTCCGTCCGCCGTGTATCGGTACGTGCCGCCGCGCACCTGCTCCAGCGTCGCGTGAGCCAGTGACAGCAGGTCCTCATCGGCGCCCCGCAGATGGAACTTCAGCGTGGAGTCGTCCCGGTACGAGTGCGCCGCGTGCTCGGCGACCAGGGGCGGCAGCAGTTCGGGCGCGTACCGCGGGTCCGTCACCAGGCCGTCGAAGTAGACCAGGGAGGTCTGTCCGAGCAGCCGGCGTATCTGGTCGCCCAGCCCGGCGGCGCGGGGTCTGCCGTACTCCTTGGCCTCGTCCAAAGCCTCCACGGCCCGTTCCCAACCGCCGCGCAGCGCCTCCAGCCGGGCCTCCTCCACGAGGGCGTCCAGCTTCCGCGTCGTGTCGTTGACGAACTCCGGCTCCCCGTCGCCCGGCCGGGCCCGCAGGCTGTGGAACTCCCGGTGCATGTCCCGCATGAACGCGAGGAAGCTCGCGTACCGCCTGGGCGGCTCGGCCCGCCAGCTCGCCCACGTGTACACGGCCCACTCGCCGTCCTCAGCCACGTCCTCAGGATCCAACAGGACGTAGGTGACGTCGGACTCGACGTCGAGCTGCAGCCCGCGCCGCCAGATGTCCACCTCCCACCGCTCCTCGGGCCCGGCGTCCTCGTCCAGGTACTCCTCGAACATGACCGCGAGTCCCGACTCGTCGTTGTGCCAGTCCGCGTCCGCGGTCCCCGCCAGCAGCGACACGAACCCGCCCGCGTGCCGCCACCCGTCGCTGACCTTCAGGAACTCCCGGTACGAGGGCGGCATCCGCCGGCCGAGGCGCTTCTCCAGGGCCGTGATCCGCTCCTCGGACGCGGGCGGGAACCCCAGCCACCGCGCCTGCCGGGCGGCCTCGTCCTCTTCACTCCGCGCCTCGCCGTCCGGCAGGGAATCCGCCCACTCCCCGCTCCACTCGAGCAGGAAGGACCGCCAATCGAAAGGTAAGTTCTCCGTCATGCTCCGATGCTGTCACCCACCACTGACAGTTCCGCGGGAGTCAGGAACTGCCCGACCGCCCGGCTCAGGCGCGGGCCGCGGGAGAGTCCTGCTCCAGGCGGGTGCGCAGTGTGGTGGCGAAGTCCTCGGCACGGGCGAGCTGGACGCGGAGCTTGGCGACCTGTTCGTCGGCGGCCCGTTCGTAACCGCGGACGCGCTCCAGCAGCATCTCCCGCTCCTCGGCGCCGAGTTCCGTGCCGGCGTCGAGGCGGTCGGTGGCGTC
Organism: Streptomyces sp. NPDC044984; assembly: GCF_040646935.1. Lineage (NCBI taxonomy): Bacteria > Bacillati > Actinomycetota > Actinomycetes > Kitasatosporales > Streptomycetaceae > Streptomyces > Streptomyces sp. NPDC044984. The sequence goes on along the minus strand of NZ_JBEZBE010000010.1, from coordinate 94,573 downwards.
CAGCAGGTCGCGCATCTGCTCGAGGGAGAAGCCGAGCGGCTTCATGCGACGGATCACCATGAGCCGCTGCACGTCGTTGTCGGTGTAGAGGCGGAAGCCGCCCTGGGAGCGGGCGGAGGGGATGACCAGCCCGGCCTCCTCGTAGTGCCGGATCGTGCGCAGGGACAGCTCCGTACGTGCGGCGACCTCGCCGATCTGCATGTGCCTGCCGTCCGCGCCCGTCATTCCGGTCCTTCCCGCGCCGTGGCGAGCCGCCCCTGCACGCCTCACCGATCTCTACTCTAACGTTAGGGTAGAGTCGCGGGTGGCGGGGACGGCCTTGTCGCGGTCCCGCCGTTGCCGTGTCGGGGCCGATGGCGCCTCCGGCGAAGACGTGATTCCCGGCAGGAGACGAGTGTGCGCGAGCCCATGACGCCCAGCGCTGCCGCCTGCCCGCCGTGACGCTCCGCCCCCGGATCTGAGCCCGGCCGCGTCCTGACAGGCCCTCGCCGGATCCCTCTTCGACTTCGGCTCCGTCTCCCACGGGCCGCCTGCGGGGTGCCGGCCGGCACCACCGTGTTCCTCCCGCGCGCCCGCCGAGAAGGGCGTGCCCGAGCACGACAGGTACCTGTTTCGTTGTCCTCCTCTGTTTCCGTCCCGTCCCCGGCCGCGCGTCTGCGCGGCCTGAAGCCCGACTGGCTGCGCGATCCGAAGGTCTGGCGCACCGAGGTGCTGGCCGGTCTGGTGGTCGCGCTCGCGCTGATCCCCGAGGCGATCTCGTTCTCGATCATCGCCGGTGTCGATCCGGCCATCGGCCTGTTCGCCTCCTTCACGATGGCCGTCGTCATCTCCGTCGTCGGCGGCCGGCGGGCGATGATCTCCGCGGCCACCGGCGCCGTCGCCCTCGTCATCGCTCCGCTCAATCGCGAGCACGGCCTCGGTCACCTGATCGCCGCGGTCATCCTCGCCGGCGTCTTCCAGATCGTCCTGGGCGTGCTGGGGGTGGCCAAGCTGATGCGGTTCGTGCCGCGCTCGGTCATGGTCGGCTTCGTCAACGCCCTGGCCGTTCTGATCTTCATGGCCCAGGTGCCGGAAATGCGCGATGTGCCCTGGGCGGTCTACCCGCTGATCATCGGCGGCCTGGCCCTGATGGTGTTCTTCCCGAAGGTCACCAAGGTGATCCCGGCGCCGCTGGTCTCCATCGTCGTCCTGACCGTCATCACGGTGGCCGCCGGCATCGCGGTGCCCACCGTGGGCGACAAGGGCGACCTGCCGTCCTCCCTGCCCGTCCCGGGCCTGCCCGACGTGCCGTTCACGATGGACACCCTGACCACCGTCGCCCCCTACGCGCTGGCCATGGCGCTGGTCGGCCTGATGGAGTCGCTGATGACGGCCAAGCTGGTGGACGACATCACCGACACCCACTCCTCCAAGACCCGCGAGTCGATCGGCCAGGGCGTCGCGAACATCGTCACCGGCTTCTTCGGCGGCATGGGCGGCTGCGCCATGATCGGCCAGACCATGATCAACGTGAAGGTCTCCGGAGCCCGCACCCGTCTGTCGACGTTCCTGGCCGGGTCCTTCCTGATGGTGCTGTGCATCGTCTTCGGCCCCGTCGTCTCCGACATCCCCATGGCCGCCCTGGTCGCCGTCATGGTCATGGTGTCGTTCGCGACGTTCGACTGGCACTCCATCGCCCCGAGGACACTCCGGCGGATGCCCGCGGGGGAGATCACCGTCATGGTGGTCACCGTGGCCTGCGTCGTGGCCACCCACAACCTCGCCGTCGGTGTCGTCGCCGGCTCGATCACCGCCATGGTCGTCTTCGCCAAGCGCGTCGCCCACCTCGCCGAGGTCTCCGCCGTCACCGACCCCGACGGCACCACCGTGGTCTACCGGGTCACCGGCGAGCTGTTCTTCGCCTCCGTGGGCGACCTCGTCGGCAGGTTCGACTACGCGGGCGATCCGGCGAAGGTCGTCATCGACCTGAGCTCGGCGCACATCTGGGACGCCTCCTCCGTCGCGGCCCTGGACGCCGTCGAGACCAAGTACGCCCAGCGCGGCAAGGCCGTCGAGATCACCGGTCTCAACGACCCGAGCGCCCGACTCCACGGCAAGCTCAGCGGCGAACTGACCGCCGGCCACTGACCGCACACGACCGACGCGTCGGCGCCCTTCACCGGGCGGGCGCCGGCCCGTCGGCCGTGACCGCCGCCTGTTCACCCCCGGGTGCGGGTGAACTTCCGCCGCCGGGCCGGGGAGACGTGACGAGACCGCCGTGGGCGTCGCCTGCCGGCCGCGTCCCGGCGTCGGTCCCGAACCTGCCGATCAGCTCGGTCGGGAGCAGGGAGGCATGTCATGGATAGGTGACGACCGCCACGGAAGCGGGCCGGGGGAACGGCGTCATCTCCCATCCCAGGGGCCAGTCCGGATCCCGTTGCTCCGAGGCCTCGACCTCAAGGATCCGGGGAACACGCCATGTCCACCATCGAGCGCCCTGCTCCGGACGGCCGGGTCACGGAATCGTCGCGCGGCGATAGCGGTCGTCGATGCCGTCGAGTTCCGGTTGCCTGATCGTGCGGACACGCGGGGACAGCAGCGGCCGGACTCTCGCGAGCGCGTCTCGGCACGAGAGGTCGTTGCTGAGCTCCGGCGCGCACCACGAGTAGCCCTCTTCCACATCGTTCACCAGAGCACTCCACTGCGCGAGAAGGGAGTTGAGGGAAGGGACTTGTTCTCCGCTGTGGCCGGTTGCCGGGTTCATACGGAGACTGTCCACCAGTGCACCGGCCTTGTGCCACCGGATCCGCGGGAACGTCCGCTCGCCGTGGACGGCACGGTCGACGTGCGGGCGATGCGGGCGATCACATCCCTGCCGTGAACCACCGTCCACGGCGGACGAGTCGGATCGACGGCCGACCGCGGGATCGACCACGATCGTGTGCGGTGAAGTGGCGCGACGGGGGTACCGGCTGGGTGACGCGTGACGGTACGGCTCAGGAGGGCGATGGTGGAATCGATGAGTCAGTTGCGACAGCTCAGAGCCGTGTATGCGGGCGGCGTGGTCGCCTGGACTCTCTGTCTGTTGCTGACCCTGGTGCAGGAGAACGGGTCGGCACGGCAGATCGTGGTGCTGTTGGGCCTGCTCGCGGTCTTCCTCGTCCTGCTGCTGTGGTCGACCTGGTGCCTCTGGGAAGCCGGGACGCGCCGTCCGGCGGGCAGGATGGCGGGCCCGGCGAACACGCGTTTCGAGCAGCCCTGACGGCCGTTCCGGGCGGGCGGCCGCCGGGCCCGCGGCCGCCCGCCCGGAACGGCCCGGTGGACCCCGTACGCCCCGGTCGGGGCGGACCACCGTGTGCCCTGCGGCCGTCAGCGAACGGGCCACGCGGTACCAGGTCGCGTGTGTCCGCGTCTGTGAGCGCGACGGCCGGGCATACGGGCTTCATCCCTATGAGAGGAGTTCGTTCATGCTCGGTATGGTCGCGGCGGTGCTTTTCTTCATCGCGTTTCTGATCAACGCGGCGGAGATCGGCACCAACGACGTGTTCTCTTCGGTGAACGTCATGCTGCTGGGGCTGACCGCCCTGGCCCTGCACGTGGCGGGAATCGGGACCGGCTGGTCCCGCCGACGCTGACCCGGGCCCGCGCGGGCCCGGCACAGGTGTCCCGGGCCCGCGCGAGCCCGTCCGCCGCCGCCCCGTCGTGGACGGCGATCGCTGTCGCACGGTGATCGCCGCAGCCCTCGGCCGCATCGGACGGCACCTCGACGGCGTGAGCGGGCCTACCGGGAGAACCTGCCCGAACGGGTCCGACATCACCCGGACCGCCAGGTCGACGACGTGCCGGAGCCGGGACACGGAAGCACACCGTCGAGTTCCTGGTCACGGGTGAGGCCCGAGCGGTCGCACGGCTGGACGGCGTGCCGTATCGGCCCCATGGCCGCGCGGCTCCGGCACCACCTCCGACATCACGGACGGTGGCAGCGATGGGTTGGCGGCGGTGGCTTCCACGACGTACCGGTCGTCGGCGGGGAGCAGTTCGGCCACGACCGACGGCGGGAGGGACGGATGCCCGGCGGCCACGGGCCGTGCCTGCTCGTCCGCCAGGCAGGCGAGGAGCGCCGGGCCCGTCGCGTTGCGGTGCCGGGCGATTTCACGGAACGCCTTCCGCACCGGCGGCACATGTGCGGCCGGGTCCTCCAGCAGCGCCGGCGGTGCGTCCGGATTGGCCGCCACTTCGGCGAGGGCCCGAACCCCGTACCGTTCGACCGTACGGCGCAGCTGCGCCTCGGAGAGGCCCGGGTGGGGCGCGATGGACTTGACCACCTTCGCGTCGGGATCATCGGCCAGGACGTCGCGGATCCCGGCCGGCAGATCGCGTCGTTCGGCCAGGAGCATCCGCACGGCCGGATTCGGCGACCTGGACAGTTCCCCGACCTCGAGGGGAGAGGCGGCCGCGATCCTCGGCAGCAGCGTCGGGCCGATCCTGACGACGCCGGCCAGGCGGGAGAGCACGCCGAGCGGCACGCGGGGGTTGTGCGCGAGACCGCGCCGCACGTCGGGGCCACGGTCGGTCCCCAGCGTACGCATCAGGGCACCGTCGATCGCCGGTCGTCTCCCGCCCGAAGCCGCACGGGCCGCCACCATGCGCCTCGGCGTCGGCCGCGACGCCCGCGCGATCTCCGGCGCACACGCGGACAGTTCGCGCGGCGCCAACGACGGGCGGGACGAAGGCGACCGGCTTCGGGTGGTGGCACGGGGACGGCGGAGCCGGTCGGGCGGCGAGCGCGCACCGCGGGAGAACGGCCCCTCAGCCGATGCGGGCTCCCGCGCCGCCGACCCGGACGCGCGGGTCACCCGCGCGCAGCGTCACCGTGAGCCGGCCCGGGCGGCCCAGGTCCTCGCCCTGGTGCAGGGTGAGGACGGCGTCCTCGGGGACCAGCCCGAGCTCACGGGCGTACGCTCCGAACGCCGCCGCCGCGGCGCCGGTCGCCGGGTCCTCGACGACGCCGCCGACGGGGAACGGGTCACGGACGTGGAAGACGGTGGCCGACTCCCGCCACACCAGCTGGACGGTGGTCAGATCCAGGCGGTGCATGAGGGCTTCGAGGCGCGCGAAGTCGTACGAGAGATCCGCGAGACGGGCCCGCGTCGCCGCCGCGAGCACGAGATGACGGGCGCCGGCGAACGCGATACGGGGCGGGAAGGCCGGATCGAGATCGGCGGCCGGCCAGCCCAGCGCGGCGAGCGCCTCCGTGAGGTCGGCGTCGGCGATCTCCGCGACGTGCGGCTCGACGCTGGTGAGCGTGGCGCTGAGCGTCCCGCCCTCCTCGGTCACCTCCACCGGCACGGTGCCGGCCCGCGTCGCGAACACCAGCTCCCCAGGGCCCGTCCGCTCGGCGAGGGCGACGGCGGTCGCGACGGTGGCGTGCCCGCAGAACGGCACCTCGGCCTTGGGACTGAAGTAACGGATGCCGTACACCCGCCCCTCGGGACCGTCGAGGCCCTCCGGGGGCGCGGTGAGGAACGCGGACTCCGAGTACCCGAGATCGGCGGCGACGGCCAGCATGTCCCCGTCGTCCAGAGCGGTGGCGTCCAGCACGACACCGGCGGGGTTTCCGCCGTCGGGGCTGCTGGAGAAGGCGGTGTAGCGCAGTACCTCGGGCCGCGGCGCATTCGTCGTCATGCTCGCGGCAACACGGCGCGGGACCGCGGCTATTCCCGGACGGGCCGCGGGGAGACGGCCGCTCGCGAAGGGCCCGCGCGACGGAGTGAACGGGCGAGTGGTGGGGAAGGGAGCAGCGCGCGCATAATCGGTTGCCCGCCGGCGGCGGTGGTGGATGCGATGTCCGGCATGACGATCCGGGCGCGCCCCTCACCCTTCCGCGATCCGGGCGGCACGCGACCGAACCGCCCCACAGGAGACGCCGACGCATGAACGCGCCGTCAGCACCGCCGTCCGAAGCCGAACGGGCCGTCCGGATCGGCGCTCTCGTACCGCTGACCCGGCCCGGCTGGACCGAGGCGGGCCGGCACCTGCTCGCCGGACTCGAGCTGGCCGTTCGCGACGTCAACGACGGCGGCGGGATCGCCGGAAGGCCACTCGAGCTGGTGGTCCGGGACACCGCGGCCGATCCGCACAGGGCGGCGGCGGCCGTGGACGAACTGGCCCGCCTGGGCGTGGCCGCCTTGGCGGGGGAGTACCACAGCGTCGCCGCCCGCGCCGTCGCCGCCCGGGCCGACGCCCTCGGCCTGCCGTTCCTCTGCTCGTCGGCGGTGCTCGACGCGCTCACCGAGCAGCCGACGCGATGGGTCGCGCGCCTCGCCCCGGCACAGTCCCACGGCTGGCGGATCTACGCGGACTTCCTCCTCGGCGCGGGCCACAGCCGCATCGCCGTGGCCACCGAACCGAGTGCCTACTGGGCATCCGGATCCCGCATCCTGCGGGACCACCTCGCACCACGCGGCGGCACCGTGACCGGACTCGACATGAGTGCGCTCACCCCCACGGCCGTGTGCGACGCACTCGTCGACCACCGCGCGACAGCCCTCCTCCTTCTGGTCGGCCACCCGGAGCCGGCCGTGTCGATCGTCAGGTCCGTCCGCCGGGACCGGCGCCTCGCCGAGGTCATGGTCGGTGCTCCGGCCGGGCAACCGGAGTTCACCCGATGGGCGACGCTGCTGGGCGACGACGGCGCCGCGGTCCCGTTCCTGCGCTACCTGCCCGAGCGCCTCGGCCCGCTCGGCGCACGGGTCGAGGCGGTGCTGCGCGAGCGGCTGGCCGAAGCACCCTCCTTCGTCGCCTTCGAGGGCTACGACACGGTCGCCGTCCTCGCCGACGCACTGCGTTCTCACGGCGGGGGACGGGCGCGCACGGCCGAACCCTGGCCGTGCGCCGCAGTCGAAGGCACCCGCGGGCGGATCCGGTTCTCCCGCCCGCCGGGCAGCAGCGTCCGGCAGTGGGCCTGGCCGCCGGTCCAGGTCGTCGACCGGGACCCGGCGAACCCCGACCGTTTTCGGATCCTCCACACCGGCTGAGGATCCAAAGGATTCACAGGGGGAGGTGAACCTCCGTCACGACTGCCGTGCCGGCCACCGTCCGGTCCTCGTGCATGCTGATCCGCCGGCCGGCTTCGACGTGCCTCCAGTGCGAGGGGGTGAGGGGAACGAGACGAACAGCGGCCCGGCCGCCGGGTTCCAGGAAGGGCACGTCCTCGACCCGGAGCCGGGCGATGCTCACCGTGACACCACCGGTGGGTGAGAGGTTCCCGATGTCCCACATGGGCCGCAGCTCACCATGACCGGAGATCGGCGTCCTGCGCCGTGACTCGGCAACCGGACGAAGCGTCAGATCGGCCCGGATCACCCCGTTCCGGATCTCGGAGCACCGCCGGTGGCACCAGGCCGCGCTCCGCTCGAGGTGAAGCCGCTCGGCCGCCCCGGCAAGCCGCTCCCAGAACGTCAGGGGCAGCGGATGTCCGTCCCCGAGCTCCTCCAGCAGGTTCAGCGCGATCTGCCACTCGTCGTGGGCGAGGTGGTCCCAGACGTCCCCCACCGTGATGTCGTTCCCCGTGGCGATCTCCTCCGGAACCAGGAGCGAAGCCGACTCGAGCAACTCGATGACATCCATGGCGCAATGATCGGTCACGTGCCGGGTCGCGTCGTTCCTGCTCCCGGGACCGGGCGGACGGTCCCACCGGCCGGACGCGCCCGTGTCGCCGACGACACCGTCCCATAAGCTCGTGCGGGGAAGCACCGGATGCCAGGTGTCCGCACATCGAGGAGGCGACAGTGCTCGGAAGGGGCGCGCGGTTGCTCACGGGCGCCGTGATCATGGCCTGCATGGTGCTCCTCGGCTCCAGCGCACCGAGCGGAGCCCCCTTCGCCAGGCCCCTGCCCGTCGGTGCCGCCGAGGACGTCGTACCGAACCGGGTCATGACGTGGAACATCTGCAACCCCTGCGAGACGAGCAACGTCGACCGGGCGGCGGAGATCGCCACGTACGCGCCCCAGGTCATCGGCCTGCAAGAAGCGTGCGTGCGGGACGTCGAGAGGATCCGGGACTATCTGCGGCGCCTCTACGGACTGGTCTACCACGTCGAGTACGGAACGGTCCTGCGGAACTGGGGCCGCTGCGGGGGAGCGCCGTGGAGTCCGGGAGCCTACGGCCAGGCGATCCTCTCGGCGGCACCGATGACGGACCGGGTCAACGTGGAGTACCCCGACGGAGGATCCGAGGACCGTGGGTACATGGCGGTCACCACCGTGGTGGGCGGCCGGTCCGTACGGGTCTTCAACACGCACCTCGCCGAACGGCGTCAGGAAGCGGTGAGGGCGGACCAGGCCGGCGTACTCGCCGCGGTCGTCGCCCGGCACGACCGCGCGATCGTTCTCGGAGACTTCAACGCCGTGCCGGACGCTCCCGAACTGACCCCGATCTGGGCACTGGCCGAGGACACGGATCCCCGGTGCCGTCCCTCGTACGCCGGCACCTGCGAACCGACCACCGACTGGCACAGCAAGTTCGACTACGTCTTCCTGCGAGGCGTCACCCCGCTCGAGCACCGCGTGGAACCCACCCCGTACTCGGACCACGACATGCTGCACACCGACGTGGACCCGGTCCGCTAGGTTCCCGCCACCGTCGGTACAGGCGATCCGGCCGGCTCCGGGCCCGGGTACAGACCGAGCGGGGGCGAGCGGGCGGGATGTGACGCACACGTCATGGAGTCGCCGCATCCCGCACCGCGGTCCTGGGCAGACATCGGCCGCCCCGACGGACTCACACGAGGAGCACCACGGCTGTGACCGCCCCACCCGTCATACCCGTCCCCACCCGGACCGCACCCGGGGCCCTGCCCCTGCTGGGCCATGCCCACCGCCTCGCACGTGACCCCCTGCCCTTCGTCACGTCGCTTCGCCGGCACGGCAGCGTCGTACGCATACGCATCGGACCGACCGCCGCCTACGTCGTCACCGATCCCGACCTGACCCGCAGAGTTCTGGTCACCGAGGCCGCCCACTACGCCAAGGGCGGAAAGATCATCGACGCGTTGCGCGTCTTCTTCGGCGACGGCCTGGCCACCGTCGCCGACGGCGACACGCACCTGCGCAACCGGCGCCTCATGCAGCCCATGTTCAACAAGGCGCACATCGCCACACGCGGCAGCGCCATGATCGACCAGGTCCGGTCGATGGTCGGGGCATGGCGGGAGAACGAGAAGCGCGACGTCTTCGCCGACATGAACGACCTCACCCTGGCCGCGTTCCTCGTCGCCCTCTTCGGCACCGACCTGCCCGAGCACCTGCGGACCGAGTTCACCGCCCTGATGCCGGCCATCATGCGAGGCACCATCCGGCAGACCGTCCTGCCGCCCTGGGCCACCCGTCTGCCGCTGCCCGCCAACCGCGCGCACGCCGCACGCGTCGCGCGACTCCGCGATCTCGTCGACCGGGCCATCGACCACCACCGCACGTCCCTGCCGAGCGAGCCGCCCCACGACGCGGACACCGGCCCGGCGTGCCCGCACGCACCATCGGCCCAGGGTGGTCTGTTCGCCGCACTCCTCACCGCGGACCGGCCCTTGACGCGCCGGCACCTGCAGGACGAGGCCATCACCCTGCTGACCGGCGCCATCGAGACCACCGGCACGACCCTGGCGTGGACTCTCTACGAGGTCAGCCGGCACCCTGACGTCGAGCAGCGCCTGCGCACCGAACTGGCGGACGCCTGCGGCAACCGCCCACTGCGCTACACGGACCTCGAGAACCTTCCGTACGCCCGTCAGGTGCTGCGGGAAGCCATCCGCAAGTACGGGCCGGCCTGGATGGTCACCCGCACCGCCACCCGCGACGTGGAGCTCGGAGGCCACCGCATCCCCGAAGGAGCCGACGTGGTCTGGAGTCCGTACCTCCACCAGCACGATCCGTCCCGCTTTCCCGCCCCGGACGTCTTCGACCCCGACCGCTGGGCCCCACATCGTCCTCCGGCCGCCCGCGGCTCCTTCCTCGCCTTCGGCGACGGCCGCCGCAAATGCATCGGCGAGAACTTCGCATGGGCCGAGCTCCAGATCATCCTGGCGGCGATCCTCCAGCGCTGGCCGCGCATCGAGCTCGTGTCCCGCGACCCGCGGCCTCAGGCGGTGGTGACGGTCAAACCCGACACGATTTCCATGCGGTACGGCCACCGTGATGCCGCCACTGCGGCCGTGGACGGTCACCCGCTCTCCCCTCGGGAGTCTCCCGGCTCGGCGGGGGACTGATGTACAGGGAGCAGCGGATGAGTGCGTCCTCGCCGGCCTCGCGTCCCGGGGCCCGCACGACGTCGGGAAGACGAAGCGGTACCCGGGCGAGGAGCGCCGCAGGGGTGGCCGTCCCCAAAGCGGTGAGGCGGATGGCCGAGCGCCGCCGGCACCGCTAGCGTAACGGTGTGGACCAGGAGCAACGGCTGCTGCACGCCTCGTCGTTCGGGCCGGCGGCGGCCGAGTACGCCGAGCACCGTCCGGACTACGCGCAGGATGCGGTGCGCTGGGCGCTCGAACCCGCGCCCGGCCCGCGCGTGCTCGACCTCGGCGCCGGAACCGGCAAGCTGACCGCCACGCTGCTCGCACTGGGTGCCCGGGTCGTCGCGGTCGAGCCCGACCCGGCGATGCTCGCCGAGCTGCGCCGCTCGCTGCCCGCTGTCCGTGCCCTGCGGGGCAGTGCCGAGGCGATACCGCTTCCGGACGCGTCCGTCGACGCCGTGCTGGCCGGCAACGCCATGCACTGGTTCGACATGACCGTCGCCGGCCCCGAGATCGCCAGGGTCCTCGCGCCCAGCGGCATCCTGGCCGGCCTGTGGAACGTCATGGACGACCGGGCCGAGTGGGTTGCCGGGCTCGCACGGGTCAGCGGGAGCGCGGCCGTCGGCCCGCGTGACACGCCCACCGCCTGGCGTGCCGAGACGGCCGGCGCACACCTTCCGGAGAACGGCGCCGCCGCCCGGTTCGGCTCTCCGGAGCAGGCCGAGTTCCCGCACGGGCAGCGCCGCACCGCCGGCTCTCTCGTCGCGACCCTCGCGACGCGCGCGGGGGTGCTGGTCATGCCGGAACACGAACGAGAGGCCACGCTGGACCGGATCCGCGCCTTCCTCGCGAACAGACCGGAGACCGCCCGCGGCGAGTTCACCCTCCCGATGCTGACCGGCGTGCTGCGCGTCCGTCGGCTGTGAAGCCCCACGACGAAGACCCGGGCGGTCATGCACGGCCGCATCGTCACGTCACGGGCGACGGCCCGGACACGCCGTACCGGCTCGGCGGTTGCCGCCGTGGCCGCCACCCGGCGAGTCCGCTCCCGCGCCGTCACGTGGGCCGGCCCGGCCCTTCGGCTCCGGCTTCCGGTCCTGGCCGAGGAGCCCGAGCAGCACCTCGTCCAGGAACTCGCCCGTCACCCAGGCCGGGGAGCGCGGCACACCCTCGCGGACGAAGCCGTTGCGCTCGGCGGAGCGCAGCGTCGCGGTGCCGACCAGTGTGCCGCCGTCCAGTTCGATCACGGAGAACGGGACGTGTCCCTGCTCCTCGTCGTCCACCACGAGCCGCGGATCCCTCGAGCCGGACGTGATCGGCCGCCACGGCCCGCTCTCGGCCCGCGAGGCGTCGACGTCGTCGTCGTGGAGCCCGGTCCGCAGAACCGGGATGTCGTCCTGGTGCCGGGCCCTGAGCCCGACCTTGGCCCCCTTCAGCGTGCGGGCTTCCCACCGGACCGGGTCGACCCGCGGCGAACGACACAGGAGGCGAAGGCCGGGAAGCGCTCGGCCTCGCGTTCGCGGTGACGGTGGGTGCGGGCGTCGCCGGTCACTCCGAGGTCCGCCGGGCGCGGGCGGCGCGGGCGCGGTCGCCGCAGCGGGTGGAGCACCAGTGGCGCCGGCCGTGAGTGCGTACGAGGAAGCGGTCGCAGGGTGTGGAGCCGCAGGCTGCGAGCAGGTCGGCGTCCCGGCCGGTGAGCAGGTCGGCGGCGTCGGCGGCGAGGGTCGCCAGCGCGTGGCTGACGGCCTGGTCGGTGGGGTGCGCCTGGACGCGGCGCGGTCCCCGCGGTCCGTCCCAGGCGAGCAGGGGAGCGGTGGGCACGGCGGTGAGTGCCTCGTTGACGGCCCGCAGGGACGGCTCGGGCGGGGCGGTGCCCTCGACGCGGGCTTCGAACAGGGCCCGCACATGGCCGCGCAGCGTGCGCATCCGCCGCGCGCACACTTCGTACAGCCTGACGTCCGGAGCGGTCAGGTCGTGGGCGGCGAGCCAGCGCATGGCGGATTCGGGGGAGGCGAGGAGGTCGTAACTCTGGTCGGCGGGGAGGGTCGCGACGGTGTCGGCGAAGTCGAGCGAGCGGTACCGGTCGGCGCCCGGAGCCGGGGGCAGCGCGGTGGGGGTGACGTCGGCGAGCACGATCTCTTCCACGTTCTCATGGTAACGCTTGTGTTTTTCCGTGACGCCTCCCTATCGTGAGTCATGGAAAAAGAGACTCTCATCCGTGACTAGTCGGGAGTGGTCCGCATGTCCCAGCACGACGCCGAGCAGATCCAGGTCCGCACGTTGGGCGGTCCCACCGCCCTCTTCGAGTACGGCGGCCTGCGCTTTCTGACGGACCCGACCTTCGACGGGCCCGGCGACCACGCCTCCCGGGGCCCGACCCTGACCAAGACCGCCGCCTCCCGCGCCACCCCCGCCGAACTCGGCCCCGTCGACGTGGTCCTGCTCTCGCACGACGAACATGCCGACAACCTCGACACGTCCGGACGCGCCATGCTCGCCGACGTCCCGCTCACCCTCACCACCCCCGGCGGCGGACAGCGGCTGGGAGGCACGGCCAGAGGCCTGGCCGACTGGGAGTCGATCGTCCTGGACCGGCCCGACGGGGGCACGGTCACCGTCACCGGTGTCCCCGCCGTCCACGGCCCGGGCCCGCGCGAAGAGATCGAGCCGATCACCGGCCAGGTCGTCGGCTTCGTGCTCACCGGAGACGGCCTGCCCACGGTCTACGTCAGCGGCGACAACGCCTCGCTCGACGCGGTCAGGGAAATCGCGGGGCGTTTCGGCCCGTTGGACACCGCCGTCCTCTTCGCCGGAGCCCCTCGCTTCCCCATGCTCTTCGACGGTGGGCTGCTCGTCCTCGACAGCGCCCGGGCGGCGGAAGCCGCCCGGATCCTCGGCGCCCGCCGCGTCGTCCCCGTCCACCACGACAGCTGGGCCCACTTCACCGAGGGCCGCGACGACCTGGAGGCCGCCTTCACCGCCGCCGGCCTGGCCGACCGCCTGGACCGGAGTTGGGTCCAGCGCGCCTGAGTCCACCGAACCGCGCGGCGGGGGCGTCCGCCGGATCGCGCCCTGGCACACGTGGGTGCCCCCGTCCGAAGACGGGGGCACCCACGTGGACATGGCTGGTTCGTCCTGCGCCAGGTCGCGTCGACCGTCGGGCCGTTACGCGTGGACGTGGCCGCGGCGATGGCCGCGCCCGTGTCCGCGGCCGGTGAACAGCCGGTACAGCGCCAGCAGAATGACGGATCCGACGATCGCCGCGATCCAGGTGGACAGGTCGAAGAAGCCGTCGATCGAGTCGACTCCGAAGATCACCTTGCCGAGGAATCCCCCGAGGAGCCCTCCGGCGATACCGATGAGCATGGTGATGATGATTCCGCCCGGGTCCTTGCCCGGCATGAGCGCCTTGGCAATGGCTCCGGCGAGCAGGCCGATGAATATCCACGCGATGATGCCCATCACAGACTCTCCTTGCTGTCGGTTCGCCGTACGTGTGTCCCCGGATCACATTTCCTAACTGAACTGACTCGTGTGCGGTCGGCTTGGGGTGTCTCATGCTGGTGCCCGGTCGGTGGGAGAGCGCCGTTCCGTGTCGTCGGCGCGACCCGTCCGAAGCAAGCCCTGCCTCCTCAACCCCCCCTGAGGAGGGGCGTTCTCACGCTTCTCCGAGGGGCACGGGGGTCACCGGCGCGCCGTCGTTCCATGGACGAGCGGTGGTCGTCGAGGAGATCTCGCCGCGGGGGCGGAACGGTCGCGTCGGACGGTAGGGGCGTCCTCGATCCGGCAGCGGGCGACGGCGTCATGACCATCACCGCGCAGGGCGAGAACCTCGAGCAGCGCGTGGCCGGCACCGGGGTCGATGCCGAGGCTCCGCCGGCCGGGGAGATGGCCGGCACGACGGACAAGGCCCTCCGGCAGAGCTGAGCGGCAGAACCCCGGCCGGCGTCGGCTGCCTCCGCCGTGCGTCCGGCGACCGGACGGCGGACGCGGCGCCCCTGCACGCCACAGGCAGGCCCTTGCACGCCACAGGCAGGCAGGACCGCCGGAGCCGCTGTTTGCCCCCCGGCCCTCGGGGGACCCTGCGCTCATGAGCAAGAAGCGAGGTCGCCGCCCCATGCGGCAGAACCGAGTGCTGTGGCTGCTGGACGCCCTGGAGCGCGAGCCCAGGGCGGACGCGGTGATCGACGCGCTCGGCAGGGGAGTGCGGGCGCTGCCGCTCGGCCGCGCACGGGACGTGTTGCACGGCAGATGGCTCGGCCATCCGGTGCACCCCTTGATGGTGCAGGTGCCGATCGGCACCTGGATGTCCGCCGCGGTGCTCGACCTGCGGCCCGGCCGGTCCCGGGAGGCCGGCCTCCTGGTGGCCGTCGGGCTGGCGGCGGCCGGCCCCGCGGCCCTGGCGGGCGCGGTCGACTGGGCGGAACTCCACCGTCAGCAGAAGCGTGTGGGGCTGGTGCACGCGCTGGCCAACACGACGGCCGTGGGCCTGTACGGTGCCTCACTCCTCCTTCGTCTCTCCGGGCGGGCCGGGGCAGGTCGCGCGTGCGGCTTCCTCGGTCTGACCGCGGTCGGTCTGGGGGGCGTGCTCGGCGGCCACATGGCGTATCGGCAGGCTTCCGGTGCCAACCACGCCGAGGAGGTGCCGCACGTCGTCGGACGGGGCTGGCACCGGATCGGCACGGTGGACGAGTTCCCCGTCGGCCGTCCCGTACGGCGCACCGTGGACGATGTGCCGGTCCTGGTGGTGCGCGAGACCGGTGGAGCGATCCACGTGCTGGCCGAGCGGTGCAGTCATCTGGCGGGACCGCTGTCCGAGGGCACGGTCGCCGACGGGTGCGTCCGGTGCCCCTGGCACGGCAGCGTCTTCCGGCTCTCGGACGGCTGGAACGTCCGCGGCCCCGCCACGGCGCCCCAGCCCGCCTTCGACAGCCGCGTCGTCGCCGGGCATGTCGAGGTCAGCCTGCGCGGGGCGGGGCGGGACGCGGCGGGCGGCGGCGAAACGGACGAGCCGGTGACGGGGGCAGGACGGGGCAGGGGCCATGGGCGCAGTGACTGACGGCCGTTTCGCACCCCGTCTCAGGGAACTGCTGCGCCGCACCGAGCACGCCTACGCGGCGGGGGACGAGCGCCCGCTGCGTGGCTATCTGGCCGCCATGGCGGCTTTCGGGGCGTACACAGCCGGTTGGGCGACGGTGGTGAAGATGCGTGGGCGTCCCCTGCCGGACCGGCCCGTGCCCTGGGACGTGGCCCTGACCGCTGTGGCGACGTTCCGGCTGAGCCGGCTGCTGAGCAAGGCGTCGGTGACCAGTCCGCTGAGAGCCCCCTTCACCACGTTCGTCGGCCCGCAGGGGCCGGCCGAACTGCACGAGGAGGCTCGATCCGACGACGGCAACGCCACGGTCGGAGAGCTGGTGACCTGCCCGTTCTGCATGAGCGTCTGGGTGGCCTCGACCCTCACGGCCGGACAGTTGCTCTGGCCGCGCGCGACCCGCACCACCATGGGGGCGCTCACCGCGCTGGCCGGCGCGGACGCGCTGCAGCTGGCGTACGCCGCCCTGGTGAACAGGACGACCGGCGAGTGATCCCGGCGCGGACGCGAGCTCTGTGGTGTACAGGGCGGGGAAGGCGCGTGGCGTGGACCGGAACCCGCGCCTTCTCCGGCGTACCCGCGCACCCGGTGCGCCACTGACGCCTGCGGCAACGGCTCCGCCACGGACGCCTCCGCCCCGGCGACCTCGGCGGCAAGGACGAACACGGCGACGTACCCGGTCCCCGTTCGAGGCACCCGTGCGGCCGTGAGCTTCCGTCTGTCGGGACCGGTAGTTCCTCTCGAAGGAGGAACAGGGGGTTCGAGGGTTTCCGACGGGACGCCGACACGCTTCACCGGCGAGCGCGGACCTCCCTTCTCGTTGACCCGTTCAGGGGAACAACGAGGCCTGCACGCGTGAGCGGTGGCTCAAAAGCACCTGTGATGAACAGACTGGTGAGCGGATCTGTGCTCGTTGCCTGCACCGGGGTACCTAGGCGACGCGGCGCGCGCCCCTCAACCCACGCCCGCAGGAGGCACTCCCCATGACGTTCAATCCGTTGGAGCAGCGGGGCATCCCGCTGGACCGCCAGCTGCGCAGCTGGCGTGAGCTGAACGTGGAGCCGATCGACCCGGACCGGTGTGATCCGTACACCCGGTGCCGGATCATCACGATGAACGGGATCGAGGTGGAGGCCATCCTGTTCAGCCACCAGCTCGCCCGGCACACGGCCGACCCCGAGATCAAGCGGCAGCTGGCCCGCGTGCGGTACATCGAGGCGCAGCAGCAGAAGGCGGTCAACTGGCTGCTCCCCGGCGTGTCGTCGGTGCTGGAGACGACGATCGCCTACGAGCAGGTCGCGGTCGACCTGACGGCGTGGGTGGCGCGGATGGAGCCGGACCCGTACCTGAAGCAGGCGTACCAGTTCGGTGTGCTGGAGGACTTCGACCACCTGTACCGGTACGCGAACCTGTACGAGATGATCGAGCACCGCAAGGCGGAGTCGATCGTCGACAACCTGAACGAGGTCATGCCGGGCCGCCCCACGCGGTTCCACCACCGTGATCCGGTCGACAACGTCCGCGACCCCTACGCCAAGGACGAGACGAACCCGCTCTCCAAGCTGCACGCACTGACGATCATGTCGGCGGAGCAGCAGACGATGAACTTCTACATGAACACCGGCCCCACCTACATGGAGCCGATCGCCCGCCAGCTCTACCAGGAGATCGGGCTGATCGAGGAGGAGCACGTCACCCACTACGAGTCCCTCGTCGACCCCGGTGAGACGTGGTGGGAGCAGCTGGTCAACCACGAGTACAACGAGTGCTACCTGTACCACTCCTTCATGGAGCAGGAGAGCGACCCCAAGGTGAAGGCGATCTGGGAGCTGCACCTGAACATGGAGCTGGAGCACCTGCACGCCGCCTGCGACCTGATGCGCCGGCACGACGGCCGCGATCCCGCCTCGGTGCTGGCGCCGGAGCTGCCGAACGTGCTGACCTTCGAGCCGAACAAGGGCTACCTGCGGGAGCTGCTGGAGACCCAGATGGACCTGACCACGCTGGGCGCCGGCTACGTGCGCGAGGCGCACGAGCGGTTCGAACGGATGCAGGAGGCCATCCACGGCGGGGAGGCGCCGCCGAGCGACCGGGTCATGACCGAGCACGACGAGATGTTCGGCCGTGAGTACCGCGTCCAGACCGAGGGCGAGCACCCCGACCCCGCCATGCGCGAGAAGTAGGGGAGACCTGAATGTCCGACCTGCACACCCCGCACGCCGGCGACGATCGTGCCCGGGACGACGACGTGGTCGCCCTGCTGATGCGTCAGCACGGCGACATCCGGAATCTCTTCGACGAGGTCGAGGCCACCACCGGCGATGAGCGGCGCGACGCCTTCCGGCGCCTGGTACGCCTGCTCGCCGTCCACGAGACCGCCGAGGAGGAGGTCGTCCACCCCTTCGTACGGCGGGCGGTGCCGGGCGGTGAGCAGGTCGTCGAGGACCGGCTCACCGAGGAACGCGAGGCCAAGGAGACCCTCGCCGCCCTCGACGAGATGGACACCGACGACCCGGAGTTCCTCCCGCGGCTGATGCGGCTGCGCACAGACGTGCAGACGCACGCCCGGGCGGAGGAACGCTACGAGTTCACCCACATCCGCCGCAATGCCGGTGCGACCAACCTGGCCGCCATGGCCAAGGCCATCAAGGCCGCGGAGGCCATGGCACCCACCCGTCCCCACCCGGGAGTCGAATCCGGTGCGGCCAACGTGGCCCTCGGACCGGTCGCCGCCCTGATGGACCGCACGAAGGACACCGTCCGCAAAGCCATGGGGAAAGACTGATTCCCCGATGAGCCCGGGTCGGCCGGACGTCGTCCACGGCACCGGCCGACCCCGGGCTCACGACGCTCCGCGGGCGGACGGAGAGCGGCAGACGATTCCCTTCGGAAAGGCGGACGCACACCGTGAGGCCCCGTGACCACTGGGCGGACGGAGGCGACACGGGACGGCCCGGGCCGCGGCGGTCGCTGCTGGTGTGCGCGGTGATCGGTGCGGCCGTGATGGCGGCCGTGGACGAGATCGTCTTCCACCAGATCCTGCACTGGCATCACTTCTACGACCGTTCCACCTCCGGTGCGGGTCTGGTGTCCGACGGTCTGCTGCACACCGCGGAGCTGCTGGCGCTGGTCGCCGGCTTCTTCCTCTTCGCGGACCTGCGGCGCCGTCACGCACTGTTCCCCGCGTACGCCTGGGGCGGGTTCTTCCTCGGCCTCGGCGCCTTTCAGATATTCGACGGCGTCGTCGACCACAAACTGCTGCGCCTGCACCAGATCCGTTACGGCGTGGACGTCACCCCGTACGACTGGGCGTGGAACCTGACGGGCCTCGCCCTGCTCCTGATCGGCCTGGGGATCGTCGCCCGGGCCGCGCGACGAGGACGACGGTCACCGTGACGGACCGTCCGCTTCCGGCCGTCGTTCCCCTGGCCGTCCTCGCGTGCGTCCTGGCCTGTGTCGCGTATGCCACGTCCGCAGCCGGGCTGAGACGCCGCGGCGACGCCTGGCCGTGGCGACGGGACTGCGCCTTCGTCGCCGGGGGCGCGGCCCTGATCTGGGGACTGTGCGGGTGGCTGCCGGGCGGGCCGTTCACCGCCCACTCGGCGCGTCACCTGCTCGTGGCCATGGCCGGCCCTGTCCTGCTCGTCGTCGCGCGCCCGCTCACCCTCGCCCTGCGCGTGCTGCCGCCGGGCACGCTCCGCCGAGGGCTGTTGCGCGTGGCGCACTCTCCCTTCGCCGCGTGGTCGCTGTTTCCTCCGACGGCCGCGGCCGTCGACATGGGCGGGCTGTGGGTGCTGTACCGCACCGAGCTGCTGTCCGCGGCGCATCACCGCCCCGCCCTGGGCGCGGTCCTCGAACTGCACATGCTGCTCGCGGGCCTGCTCTTCTCCGCGGCCGTCTGCCAGCTCGATCCCGTACGCCGGCGGTGGAGCCTGCCGCTGCGGGCGACGACGCTGCTTCTGGCGGGGACGGCCCACGCCGTCCTCGCCAAGAGCCTCCATGCCACCGGCCCGCCGGGCACCTCCTTCGCGACACACGACCTGAGCCTCGGGGCACAGGTCATGTACTACGGCGGTGACGCGGTCGACGTCGTGCTGGCGCTGGTTCTCGCCGTCCAGTGGTACACGGCCACCGGCCGGCGCCGGGCGAGGAACGCCGACCGGGAACGCCGGGCAGGCGGTCCCCACTTCGTGACCCGCTGATGTCCTCGTGCGGCGTTCACCGTCCCAGGGCCCGACCACGGGGCAAGGGCCCCACGTCCGCGTGACGGCCGGGACGCACCGCGGCGTGGCGCTGCCCCGGGCCGGGGCCCGTACGGGCGGCCAGGGCGTCGGCGACGGCTCCCGTGGCGAAGGCGTACACCGTCTTGTGCACCAGGTCGATCACGAGTTCGCCGCGGGGCCAGGTGGAGGGAGGAGCGCCGACGCCGGTGGTGTTCTCCAGGATCTGGTCGCTGGTGAGGCGCACGACGGCGAACTGCGCCGACGGCCACCCTCCGCGCAGCCCGGCGTGCGACATCACCGACCTCAGGACGCCGAGGAGGGCGCCCTGCCCCACGTGCATGGCCAGGTTGACCGGCAGGGACTGACGGCCCGGGTGCTCCGGCAGGCCGCTCAGACGTTCCAGGGTGCGTGCGGGCACATGGGAGTCGGGACGACCGGTGAACCGCTGCTCCGCCTTCTCTCCCAGCGTCATCACCAGCACCCCGGCCGTACCGGCGACCAACCCCTGCCACAGTGCGCTCTTCACCATGCGGCCCCGGGTACCCGCACCTCCCGTCCTCACCTCGGCGGGTGAGTTCCGGCGTTCCCGGGCGTCGCCGTTTCGCTTCGACGGCCGAGGAAACCCGACGCACGGCCGTCACGGCCGGTTCGAGTGGGAGGCAGCCATGAAGAGGGCGTTGTGGATGGTTCCGGTCGTCGCTGCCGGCGTCGCGGCGGCGCGGAAGGCCGGGGCGGCGCGGCACGGCGATGACGGGGCGGGCGACCGATGGCTCACGGTGACGGTCAACCGCCCGACGGCGGATGTGCGGCAGGACGGGAAGCTGCCCGATGCCCTGCAGCGCCTCGCGGACGGGATCGACGTGCGGATACGTCCGGCACCGGGCGACCGCGGCACGGAGCTGGCCGTCCGGCCCAAGGAGCCGACGCCCGCCCGGTCCTCCTCCGTACCCGCGCGTCTGGCCGGGCAGGATCCACGACAGGAGATCCGGCTCGCCCTGCGCGAGGCCAAGGCCGTTCTGGAAGCCGGGGAGGTACTGCGCCCGGACGCACCACCGACGACCCGAGACACACCGGGCGGCAGGCTGGTGGGACTGCTCGGCCGCCGGTCCGGCGGGGAGGGAGTGCTGTGAAGGCCCTGTGCTGGGAAGGCGTGAACAAACTGTCCGTCGAGCAGGTCCCGGACCCGGAACTGCGCAACGACCAGGACGTCATCGTGCGGTTGATCGCGGGTACGACCTGCGGTTCCGACCTGCATCTCATCGGCGGCTACATCCCGGCGATGCGCGCCGGGGACGTGATCGGCCACGAGTTCGTCGGGGAGGTCGTGGAGACCGGCTCCGGTGTGCGCCGGCACAAGGTGGGCGACCGGGTGGTCGTCTGCTCGTTCGTCGGCTGCGGGCGGTGCTGGTACTGCGCGAACGACCTGTGGTCCCTGTGCGACAACACCAACACCAACCCCGGCATCGCTCAGGCGCTGTTCGGCTACGAGACCGCCGGCATCTTCGGCTACTCGCACGCCATGGGCGGCCTGCGCGGCAGCCACGCCGAATACGTGCGTGTCCCCTTCGCCGACTACGGCGCCTTCCCCGTCCCCGAAGGCATCGACGACACCAGCGCCCTGTTCGTCTCGGACTCCGTGCCCACCGGGTGGATGGGCGCCGACCTCGCCGGTGTCAAACCCGGTGACGTGGTGGCGGTCTGGGGTTGCGGGGCCGTCGGGCAGATGGCCGCGAGGGCGGCGATCCTGCTCGGCGCGGAGCGGGTCGTCTCCATCGACCGCATCTCCGAGCGGCTGGCGATGACCGAGCGGTACGTCGGTTCGGAGACCATCGACTACACCACCACGGACGTCGCCGCCGAGCTGCGCGAACGCACCGGTGGGCGGGGCCCCGACGTATGCATCGAAGCCGTCGGCATGGAAGCACACAGCGACGGCCCGATGCACCTGTACGACCAGGCCAAGCAGCAGCTCCGGCTGCAGACCGACCGGCCGACCGCCGTACGCCAGGCCATCCACGCATGCCGCAAAGGCGGCACGGTGTTCGTCCTGGGGGTGTTCGCGGGCGCCGTCGACAAGTTTCCGCTCGGTGCCGTCATCAACAAGGGGCTCACCGTACGCGGCGCCCAGATGCACGGGCAGCGCTACATCCCCATGCTCCTGGAACGGCTCGCCGCCGGCGAGATCGAGACGGCCCACCTGGCGACCCACACCCTCTCACTCGACCAGGCCCCGACGGCGTACGACATGTTCAAGCACAAGACCGACGGCTGCGTGCGCGCGGTCATCCGTCCCGAGCACTGAGGTGCCCCTCGTGATCCTCGACGCGGCAGCGCACCGCGCCGCCGACCGGCTGGCCCGCCTGCGTGCGGCACCGGCCCTGCACCCCCACGGAGTGCTGTGCTCGGGCACCCTGGACGTGAGCGGCCGCACCGGCGCGGAGTGGGGCGTGCCGTGGCTGGACCGGCCCCGCTCCTACGCGGCGACCGTGCGCTGGTCCCGCGCGCTCGGCCTGCCCCGACGCCTGCCGGACGCCCTGGGGCTGGCCCTCCGGGTCGAGGACGCCGATGCCCCGGGCGACGAGCTCGACCTGCTGTTCACGTCGAGCGGCGCCGGCCGGTTCGGCCGCCATCTGCCCCTCCCGCGGCCCGACGCCCTGAGCGGACCGTACTCCACCCTGCTCTCCTACCGGGTGGGTGATCGCGAGCGCGTGCTGGCGGCCTTTCCCGTCCCGGACCCGAGCGGTCCGCCGGAGGCCGCCCTGCCGACACTGTGGCAGGAGCTGGCTCGCCGGCCCGTCCGCTTCGACCTGCGCGCGGCAGCGTCCGACGAACCCTGGCGCACCTTCGCCTCGCTGTCCCTCGAAGGGGTACACGCCGCCTCCGCCACCACCACGATCTCCTACGACCCCTACGCCCACAGCCTGCCCGGCCTGCGCCCCACCCGACGCCTGAGCCGTCTGCGCGAGGCCGCGTACGCCGGCTCCCGTCACGGACGCGGCGCGGGCGGGCGCGACGGGCGGTCGGTGTCGCCCCGGACGGGTGAGCCGGGACCGTCGCTCCGGGTGTGAGCGGGGACGACGGCCGGCACTTCGGCAGCCCTGCGGAACGTGCGCCCGGGAGTCCCTTCGGGGTCTCCCGGACCCGCGGACGCCTGCTTCACGCTCAGGTGCATGTCCGACGACGTGCAGAGCGGACCAGCAGAACGACGGCGCCCACGGAGACAACCGCGCCGGTGATCGTCAGGGAAACGCGGCGAGCGAGAGGGCCGGTGCCCGGCGCGAGGTCGCGCAGGCGGTCGAAGACGCTGAGGGGGACTCCTCGCAGGGCGTTGCCCGGCGGGCGCCGGGGGACGCCGGGATGAGGGCGGGTCGGAGCGGTCGCCCGCACGGCTTCCCACGCGGCGCCGATGCGCCGCAGCGTGCGGTCGTCGAAGGCGTCCCGCAGGTGGGGCAGCAGTTCGTCCTCCTCATCGCGGATGTCCTGGCGGATGAGGGCGAACGCCTGCCGGATCCATGCGGCGCGGCGGGGATCGCCCGGGGATCGCTCGACCCGTGCGATCAGCTCGTTGATCGCCTGGTGCTCCTCTTCGACCCGGCGGGTGAGAGCTTCGCCGCCGGGGGCCACACGTCGAAGGATCGGCCACAGAACGGTCTCCTCGGCGAAGGCGTGGCTGAACACCAGCTGGACGATGTCCTGCCAGAGGTCGTCCAGCTCGTCCTCCCCGACGTCTTCGGCCCGGCAGCGGCTGATCATCGTGTCGAGCCGAGCGTGGTCCCGGCGCTGGCGCATCAGGACGCTGTCACTTCCCCCGAGCGCGTCAGCGTCCTGCTGAGTGATCGAGACGGTCATGGTTGCTCACGCCCCGCGGACCGGTCCTCGGCGCCGGGGACCGCGTCGTCGCCCCGCGCACCGGCATCGCTGAGCACATCGTTGTCGTGAAGGCTGTCCATGGTGTCTCCTCGTACGGCTCTGACGGCCGGGTTCCCCGGAAGCACGTGATCCCTCGGCCCGGCCCGTGGCGTTTGCGGAGCTGAAGGGCGCCCTCGGACCACCGGCACCGGTGAGCGTGCACGAGAGGCGCACGCCGTCAGCCGGGTGCGGTGAGTCGTGGGGGGCGGGCGGCTGCGGGTCAGGTGAAGGCGGGGTTGCCGGTCACCGTGCGGGCGTGGGCCAGGAGCCGTGTCTCGATCTCGGCCGCTGTCGCGGTGCCGATCAGCAGGTCCATGGCGTAGCCGTCCTCCAGGGCGACGAAGGACCGGCCCAGCGTGCGGGGAGCCGCGGTGAGCGTGAAGTGTCCGTCGTCCTCACCGTGCGCGAGGACCTGGCGGTACAGGTCGGTCTGCTGGTCGACGAAGACCCGGTGTGCCCGGCCGACCGCCTCGTTGCGCAGGGCGACGGGGAAGAGTTCGAACAGCAGCCGGGTGCTCCGCTCGCCCGCTCCCGGCCACGGCACCCCGCTGCGGATGCACGCCCGCAGCTGTTCCACCGGCCCCTCGGCCGCCGCGATCGCCTCCTTGCGGGTGCCGAAGTAGGTCGCGGCAGCGTGCTCGAAGACCGCTGAGAAGAGTTCCTGCAGGTCGGAGTAGTAATAGAGCACGGAGGCCGGAGTGACTTGGGCTTCCGCGGCCACGTCCCGCAGCTTGAGGGCGGTCGCCCCCGTGCTGATGACTGCCCGCGAGGCCGCGTCGATCAGCTGGGCACGCCGTTCCACCTGGTTCCTCGGTCGGGGCATGGTCCACATGCTCGCACACGCGGCCTGTCTTTCCGGCGCCCGCCCATTGACCCCCGGAGGATTCGTTAACTAAATTTCGTTTAACTAATCCACTCACACACCTGGTGCTCCATGTCGCGTCCCCTTCCCCTTGTGATGGCCCAGGCCGCCCGGCGTCCCGCCGACGACCTGGACGGCTTCGCCGCCGACGTCGCCCGGCGCACGCGGGGCCTGCCCGCGCAGCCGCTGGTCGTCTATCCCGAGCTGCACCTGTGCGGCGCGCCGAGCGGCTCCCCGCTGGACCCCGCGGACCTGCCGGAGGCCACCGCCGAACCGCTGGACGGCCCCCGTGACACCGCGCTCGCGCGGATCGCCGCCGACCTCGGGGTGTGGCTGGCCCCGGGCAGCGTCTACGAACGTGGTGACGACGGCCGCGTCCACAACACAGCCGCGGTGTACTCCCCGCGCGGCGAGCGCGTCGCCGCCTACCGCAAGATCTTCCCCTGGCGGCCCTACGAGACCACGGTCCCCGGCGCCGAGTTCACCGTCTTCGACATGCCCGGCGTCGGCCGTGTCGGCCTGTCGATCTGCTACGACGCGTGGTTCCCCGAGACGACCCGCCACCTCGCGTGGATGGGGGCGGAGCTGGTGCTCAACTTCGTCGAGACCGGAACCAGCGACCGGGCCCAGGAGATCGTCCTCGCCCGGGCCAACTCCATCGTCAACCAGGTCTTCACCGCCAGCGTGAACTGCGCCGCCCCCGTGGGCACCGGGCGCAGCCTGCTGGTCGACCCCTCCGGCACGGTCCGCTCGCAGGCTCCGGGCGACGGTGACACGTCCCTCACCGACGTCATCGACCTCGACGAGGTGAGTAACATCCGGCAGTTCGGCACCGCCGCCCTGAACCGCCCCTGGCAGCAGTTCCGGCCCGACGACAGCCCGCTCGCCCTGCCCCTCTACCAGGGCCGCATCGACCCCGCCACCTGGAGCGGCCGTACCGCCCGCCCCGGCTCCGCCCCCGTCCCCGCAGAGAGCACACCATGACCGGTCAGCCCACCCGGATGAGAGGCGACCTCGGTCTCCTGTCCATCGTCCTGTTCGGCCTCGCCTACATGGCCCCGGCCGTCGTCACCTCCACCTTCGGCGTCATCGCCGCGACCAGCGACGGCGCCGCCCCCACCGCGTACCTCGTCGCGACCGGTGCGATGCTGCTGACCGGCCTCAGCTACGCCAGGATGGCCCGGATCATCCCGTCCTCGGGGTCCGTCTACACCTACGCGCGGCGCATGCTCGACTCGCGGTTCGGCTTCCTGGCCGGCTGGGCCATGCTCCTGGACTACCTGTTCCTGCCCATGGTGGCCTTCCTGGTGCAGTCGATCTACCTGCACGCGCAGTACCCGGCGGTGCCGCAGTGGCTCTGGCTGGTGATCAACATCGTGGCGGCCACCGCCGTCAACGTCATCGGCCTCAAGGTCGCCGACAAGGTCAACAGGACGCTGCTGATCGCCGTCACCGGCTGCCTGCTGGTCCTGGCCGTGCTCTGCGTCCGCCACGGTTTCGGCCATGGTGGAACCGCGGCGGCCGGACACGCGCTCTGGAACGACGCCACCAGCGTCTCGGCGGTCACCGCGGCCGCGGCCGTCGCCGCCTACGCCTTCCTCGGCTTCGACGCCGTCAGCACCCTCAGCGAGGAGGCACGGGATCCCCGGCGGACCATCCCGCGCGGCATCGTCCTCACCGTGCTGGCAGGAGGCGTGATCTTCGTGGCGCTCTCGTTCGTGATGCAGTGGGCCCGTCCCGGGGGGACCTTCGCCGACGAGTCCTCGGCCGGCTACGCCGTCTCCACCCTCGTCGGCGGCCAGGGCTTCGCCGACGTGGCGAACACCGTCACCATGCTCGGCGGCTTCGCCTCCTGCGTGGCCATCCAGGCCAGCACCAGCCGCCTGATGTTCGTCATGGGCCGTGACAACGTCCTTCCCCGCCCCGTCTTCGGACGCCTCCACGCCAAGCTGCTCACCCCGGTGCCGAACGTCCTCATCGTGGCCGCGGTCGCGCTGCCGGCGATGAGCCTGTCCCTGGCCGACGCCACCTCGTTCATCAACTTCGGCGCGTTCCTCGGCTTCACCCTGGTCAACGTCTGCGTCATCGCCCACGCCGTACGGCAATGGCGGTCCGGAAGCCGCCCCGCACTGCTCGGCTACCTGATCCTCCCCCTGGCCGGCGCGGCCGTCGACGTCTACCTGATCACCCAGCTCGGCTCCACCGCGATCGAGCTGGGACTCGTCTGGCTCGCCATCGGCGTCGTCCACCTCGCCGTCATCACCAAGGGCTTCCGCCGTCCCGCACCCGAACTGCGGCTCAGCACCCAGGACCCGGCCACGACCTCGCACTGAAAGGACGCTCCTCGCGCGGCACCCATGGCCGCGCGAGGACGCACGGAGCCCCTTCGCGTACCTGCCCCTGCCCGGCCGGAGAGCCGTCCGGGCGGGGGCCTCGCCGGCTCGGTCCGTCCGCCCCGGGGCACCCGGCCACGGCGTGCGGTGGCCGTGAGCGCCCGGTCGGCGGCCCTTCCTCCGGCGCCCGGGTCCTCCTCATCCGTGCAGGTGCCGGCCGACCCTTTCCCGTACCTGGTGCCACAGCCGCGGGTGACGGCCGGGGTCCATCCCCTCGGCGGCGAACACGGCGTCGGCGAAGCCGTCCGCGTCGGCGGGCGGTGCCTCCCGCAGACGCCGCTGCGCGTGGGGCGGGAGACAGAAGCCGAGGTCGACGCAGAGTTCGTGGAGGAGCTCCTGTATCCCGGCCTCCGGGTCGCGTGGGGTCATGGGACGGTAGGGTCGCACGCCCGGTCCGCGCGCCTCACGGAATGTGAGCCAACGCCCGTCGTCCGAGGACCTGCCGCCGGTTCGCGGCAGGTGCCCGGGCCCCGTCCGGCCCTTCCGCCACCGGGCCGCGGGATTCCCGCAACACCTCCGCGCACCTGTGCACCGCACCGTGCGGCACGACCGAAGGGCGCCGGACGACAATGACCGTCGTGACATCCCTCCACAGCAACCCGCTCTTCACCCGGCTCGCCGATTCCCGACGGATCCTCGTCGCGGGCGCGGGCGGCGGTTTCGACATCTACTCCGGCCTGCCGTTGGCCCTCTCCCTCCTGCACCAGGAGAAGGAGGTGTACCTCGCGAACCTCTCCTTCAGCGCACTCGCCGGTCTTCCCGCCGACCACTGGGCCGCCGACGACCTCGCCGCCGTCACTCCCGACTCCGCCCCGCACCAGAGCTACTTCCCGGAGCGGACCCTCGCCCGGTGGCTGCGCCGGCACGGCTACCCGCCCACCGTGTACGCCTTCCCGCAGACCGGCGTACGCCCGCTGCGCGCCGCTTACCGGGCACTGATCGAACTGCACGGCATCGACGCCGTGGTGCTGGTCGACGGCGGCACCGACATCCTGTTGCGCGGTGACGAAGCCGGCCTCGGCACACCGGAGGAGGACCTGACCAGCGTGGCGGCGCTCGCCGCGCTGGACGGCATACCGAACCGGCTCGTAGTGTCGGTCGGGTTCGGCGTGGACGCCCACCACGGCGTGAACCACGTACAGGTCCTGGAGAACATCGCCGCACTGGAGCGCGACGGCGCGTACCTCGGCGCGTTCTCGATACCGCGCGCCACCCGCGAAGGCGCCCTGTACCTGGACGCGGTGGCGCACGCCCAGCACCACACCCCCGAGCACCCCAGCATCGTGAACGGCTCGATCGCGGCAGCCGTACGCGGCTCGTTCGGCGACGTCCGGTTCACCGACCGCACTCGGGGCAGCGAGTTGTTCGTGAACCCGCTGATGTCCCTGTACTTCGCCTTCGACCTGCCGGGCCTGGCCGCCCGGTGCCTCTACCTGGACCGCATCGAGGACACCCATCTGATGCGGCAAGTCCATTCCCGGATCGCCGAGTTCCGCGAATCCACGGTGACCCGGCCGCCCCGCACCTTCCCTCACTGAGAGCTCCCGACGGACCCGGGACGGGTGAACGCGCGTCCGGGCGGCAGCGGTCAGGACCGCGGATCCGTACGCCGCTCCGGGTGGAGGTACGCCTCGAACCGCTCCACCCGGTACCGGACCACCTGGTTCCCTCCGTCGGCCCACGCGGGAGCGTGCCCGTCGCGCACACCGTTCAGCAGATCGCCCAGGAGGCGCTGCAGGGAGGAGTCCCGGGCCTCGGGCGTGTGCTTGACGCCCTCCTGCGCCAGCCGGGAGAGGTCCTGGGGGCGGTCGGTGACGACGGCCAGGAAGGTGCCCGGTCGTGGGGAGCCCTCGGGCAGGCCGTCCGGCCGGAAGAGGGTGACGCCGGCCAGTTCGTGCGTCCGCGGATGCCGGTAGAGCTCGTGGCACTCGCCGGGACCGGCGCCGACCCCGGACCGTTCGCTGGTGGTCAGCAACGAGATCGTGCCCCGCAGGCCGATGTCGAAGACGGAGACGAACCTGCGGGCCGTTCTCCGGTTGCGGATTCGGACGACCACCTGGTCGCCGCGGAAGAGGTGCTCGCCGGAGCGCTCCAGCGGCCGCTCGGAGCCGTCGGGCGCCGAGTCCATGAGGGCCCGGACCGTGTGTGCGCGGTCCGGGTGACCCGCCGGTACGACGGCGACCGCCCTGCGTCCGAGGGACACCCGCAGGGGATGGGCCTCGGTCCCCTCGGGCAGCGGAGGAAACGCCGCCGCCCGCGGCGTACTCGTCGCCCCGGCCGGGTCCGGGCTGCGGAACCCGGTCCGGCGCAAGCCGGTCACCCGCCCGCCGGGACCGGTGTCGAGGCCGATGGCCGCCGAAGGCGGCGGGCACGACCGTGCTCCGTGCGTTGAGTACGCAGTACGAGTGAATGAACCGACGGTTCCGTTCGGAGCCGGTGCCCAGGTCTTTACGGTTGCGGAAAGGAACCGGAGGGCTGTGGGGGAGGCCCTGCGGGCGGGAGACCGGTGGGAAGGCGCGCCTGATGTCGGGGTTGGGGAAGGCGCCGGGCGTGCTCGGGCCCCGGGCGGGCCGCTGCCGTCGGACCTGGGGCGCGGTCGGCGTGGCATGTCTCGTGGGGACGGTGCTGATGTTCGGCGGGGCGTGGGCCGCCGGTGGCGGGGCGGCGCGGACGGTGGCTTTCGGGCCGTCCGCCGGTTGCTGGGGGCTGGCGGCTTCCTTGATGCTCCGCGCGAGGGGAACGAGCGGACGGGTGCGGACGCGTCTGCTGCTGTTGGGGGGTTCCGCGGTGACCGCGGGTGTGTACCGGGGAGCGGTCGTCGCGCTGTCGGTCCAGCCTCCGGTTTCGGGAGGGGACGCGCGGTCGTTGCCGGGTTCGCTGGTGATCGCCGGAGTGACGCTGACGGTCGGTCTGGGGATGGCCGGTCTGGTGGTCGCGGCCGACGCCGGCGCGGGTCGGCACGTGTTGCTGCGGCGCGTGCTCGACGGGGTCGTCACCGCCGGGGCCGTGTTCATGACGGGATGGGTACTGCTGCGGGGGGCCGGTGACGGCTGGCGGCTGGGGACGGGAATGGTCGGTGTCCTGTGGACCGCCGAAGTCGTGTTCCTGAGTTTCCTGTTCGCCCTGCGCCGTCTCGTACGGAGCGACCAGAGAGCCACCTTGTGGATCGGGATCGCCGGGTTGTCCCTCATACTGGCCGGCGACACCCTGCGACTGTGGGCGGCCGGTCCGCACGACCCCGGGCTGATGTCCTGTGAGCCGGCCGACGCCTGCGCCACCGCGGGACTGCTGGTGCTCGCTGTCGCCCCTTGGGTGCCCGGCGGGGCGAGCGCCCTGGGCATCGCTCAGCCCGCGCTGCGGTGGGGGATGGAGGGCGCGGCGGCATTCGTCCCCCTGACGGTCTGCACGGTCACGGCGCTGGGATATGTGCTGGCTCCGCTCGACCGGGACCCGGTGCCGCTGTTGGCCGGCGGAACGGCGCTGCTGAGCCTCTGGGCTCGCCAGAGGTTCCTGCCGAGCGAGAACACCAGGAGCGACGACTGAGTCCTCGTGGAGGTGAGTCCCGGCGGCACGGTGAGCGTGCGCCGGACACGCCCGCCGGAAGCGGTGCCACAGGGACGCCGTTCGGTGTCGGGTCGCCCGGAGCGCGGTGAACCTCCGGACAGGGGAGGGGCGAAGCCGGTCCGCTCCTGGTCCGGACGCCTCGGGACGATCCGCACAGGCAGGTCACGCCGTCGTTCCTCGGCTGGGCGGCACGGCCGGGGAAAGCCCGCGGCGCCCCGCCGGAAGCGCCCTCCGCCACGAGCGCGGGCTCGCCGGGACGAGCCGGTCACGGGCCCGGCGGTCAGGGCCGCCGGGCCGAGTCCGGAGCGCGCGTCACCTGGTCGAGGTCGTGGACGGCCTTGGCCAGCAGGTCGAGCATGGCGAGTTCGGCACGGGCCGGGTCCTGGTCCCGGACGGCGTCCAGAACGGCCTGGTGGCTGGGGACCGGGTCGTCGGTCCGGGCGTGGGAGTGCACGACGCGGTCGCGTTCGCGCAGTCCCGGTTCGAGCAGCAGGTCCATGCGCGCCAGCATCTCGTTCCCGGTGGCGTTGAGGAGGGCGCGGTGGAACGCCGCGTCGGCCTCGGCGGCGTCCGCGGACGAGTCCGTGTGGGCGCGGGCCATCTCGTCCAGGGCGGCCTGCAGGGCGTGCAGGTCCTGTTCGGTGCGGTGCAGCGCGGCGCGGTGGGCCGCGGCGGGCTCGACGATGGAGCGGACGTCGGCCAGGTCGCGCATGAGGCGCTGCCCGGCGCCGCTGTCGACCTGCCAGCGGATGATGTCGGCGTCGAGCAGGTTCCAGTGCTTGCGTTCGCGGACGAAGGTGCCGCGCTTCTGGCGCGCGTCGATCAGGCCCTTGCCGGCCAGCACCTTCATGGACTCGCGCATCACGGTGAGGCTGACCTCGAGCTCTTCGCCCAGTGCGCGCAGGTCGAGCGTCGCGCCCTCGGCGAGCTCGCCGCCGACGATGCGGGCACCCAGGGCATGGACGACCTGCCCGTGCACACCTCGGCCGGTGTAGGACGCCATGCGGGTACTCCTCGGGTTCGCGGGGGCTGCTCGTTGTGGTTGCTGTGCCATGCTAGCGGTAGTTATTAAATATGAATACATCTTGACAGGCTTTCCGGCCCCACCCACGATGAACCCACTTCACCGAGCCGTCCCGCAGGAGCCGCCTGTCATGTTGTCCCTGCACGCCCACGACCCCTCCGAGCCCTTGGCCGGACACCTCCCCATGGGCAGCCCTCCTGCCGTCCCCCTCCCGGTGGACGTCGACAGCCGGAGCCTGTCGCGGGACGGCCGCAGGTGGATCCCGGTCATGGGGGAGTTCCACTTCAGCCGCTACCCCGCCGCCGAGTGGCGCGAGGAACTCCTCAAGATCAAAGCGGGCGGCATCGACCTGGTGGCCACCTACCTGTTCTGGAACCAGCACGAGAACGACCGCGGCGCCTACCGCTTCGACGGCGACCTGGACGTGCGCCGTTTCGTGACGCTGTGCGCGGAGCTCGGCCTGGCCGTGGCCGTGCGCATCGGCCCCTGGTCCCACGGTGAGTGCCGCAACGGCGGCTTCCCCGACTGGCTGGAGGACGTCGACTGCGCCCCGCGCACCGACGACCCCGCCTACCTCGCCCTGGTCGACCCCTATTACCGGCACATCTCCCACCAGCTCCGCGGCCTCTTCCACGAGGAGGGCGGCCCGATCGTGGCCGTCCAGGTGGAGAACGAGCTGTACGACCGGCCCGGGCACCTGGCCACGCTGCGGCGCATGGCCGAGGACGCCGGGATCCGCGCGCCGCTGTGGACGGCGACCGCCTGGGGAGCCGCGGACCTCCCCGCCGACATCCTGCTGCCGCTGTACGGCGGCTACCCGGAGGCGTTCTGGGAGGACGCGCACGACGGGTGGACCCGCGAGATGCGCCGGCACTACTTCTTCACGCCGATCCGCGACGACCACGCCATCGGCGCCGACCTGCGCTCGAGCGCCCCGACCGGCACCGGCCCCGACGCGCGCCGCTACCCGTACGCCACCTGCGAGCTGGGCGGCGGCATGGCGATCGCCTACCACCGCAGGCCGATCGTGCCGGCCGCGGACATCACCTCGCTGGCGCTGGCCAAGCTCGGCAGCGGTTCGGTCTGGCAGGGCTACTACCTCTACCACGGCTGCTCGCAGCGCGTGGACCTCAAGGAGCCCAACCAGGAGAGCCACGACACCGGTTACCCCAACGACCTGCCGACGGTCACCTACGACTTCCAGGCCCCGCTGGGCGAGTACGGACAGGTCCGGCCGTCCTTCCACGCGCTGCGCCAACAGCACCTGTTCCTGCACGCCTACGGCGCGGACCTGGCCCGGATGCCGCTGCAACTGCCCGACCGGCAGCCGGCCTCGCTGGACGACCGCTCCACGCTGCGCTGGGCCGTCCGCTCGGCGGGTGACCAGGGCTTCCTCTTCGTCAACAACCACCAGCCGCACGAGACACTGCCCGACCACGACGGCGTCCGGTTCGACGTCACCCTCCCCAGCGGCCGCACCGTCACCCTGCCCGCCCAGCCGGTGCGCGTCCCCTCCGGCGCCCACTTCGTCTGGCCGATCGGCCTGGACCTCGGCGCCGGCCTGCGCCTGGAGTGGGCCGTCGCCCAGCCGGTCACCCGGCTCGAGGCCGACGGCCTTCCGCTGACCGTGCTCGCGGCGACCGACCGCATCCCGGTGTCGCTGGCGCTGCCCGCCGACGTGGAGGTCCGGGGCCCGGCCCGGGTGGACACCGCCGACGGGACCACACTGGTCACCGTCACCGAACCGGGCACCTCGGCGCTGCTGACCCTCACCGGCCCGTCCGGCCGGGCCCGCGTCCTGGTGCTCGCCCCCGAGCAGGCGCTCCGGCTCAACCGGGTTCACGTCTTCGGGCAGGACCGGCTCGTCCTCAGCGACGACGTGGTCCTCGCGGACGGCGACGAACTGCGCCTGCACATCGCCTCCACCGCGCCGTCGGTCGCCCTGCTGCCGGCCCCCGCATCCCTCGACGGAAGCGGCGCCGGGGAGCCGGTGGCCGACGGCGTCTTCACCCGCTGGCCGCTGGCTGAGGCCCCCCGGCTGCCGCAGCCGGTCCTGGAGACCGTGCGGGAGCGGGCCGTCGCCGCGCCCGCACGCACCGGCGGATCCCACGACCGGGCCTCCGCACCCCGCGAGGCGGACTGGGACAAGGCCGCCGTCTTCCGCCTCACCGTCCCCGCCCCCGCGCTGGACGGCGACGGCGAGGTGCTGCTGAGACTGCGCTACACCGGCGACGCCGCCCGCGCCTACCTCGACGGGCGGCTCGTCGCCGACCACTTCTGGTACGGGCCCGACTGGGAGATCGGGCTGCGCCGCTTCGCCGGCGCGGCCGTCCGGCACGGTCTGGAGATCCGCGTCCTGCCCCTCGACCCCGCCGCCCGCGTCCACGTCGACGCCTCGGTGCGCCCCGGGTTCGACGCCGCCCGCACCCGCGCCGCCGTCGAGTCGGCCGAACTGGTGGCCGTACCGCGGGTGCGCCTGACCGGCGGGGGAGAGGGACGTGCCTGATCCCGGCCGCAGAAGCGTGCTGCGCGCCGGGATCGGGGCGGGAACGGGTCTGCTGGCCGCCCCGGCGCCCGCCGCATGCGGCGGCTCCTCGGCCGCGCCGCTGCGCGCCGGCCGCGTCCGCATCAGCCTGTGGCAGAAAGCTCCAGTGGGAGAGACGGCGAAGACCCCAACGTTAAATATGAATTATTTCGCCGTGCCAAGAGGATGCCATGCGGGATGCTGTGGGTGGGCGCGCTCGCCGGATCGGGTCGCCCGGAGCGCGACGATGCCTGCGGGCGATCCGGCTTCGGACTCCGGAAGACCCCGGGCTTCTTCGGGCTGCAGGAACAAAGGATGTTCTTCGCCTGTTCGCGGTGCACGGCCCATTCCGCCGCTGACCTGCGGAAATGAGGAAAATCGCCGGAGGGGCGGCGAAGCCGGTCCGCTCCTGGTCCGGATCTTGGTGGGTGGGGGCGCGCCGGGAGGATCCGCGCAGGCGGGCCCGGTTGCTGTTCCTCGGCTGAGCGGCGCGGCCGGGGGAGGCCCACGGCGTGCTCCGTGCTAGCGTTGGCTGTT
Source organism: Streptomyces sp. NPDC044984 (assembly GCF_040646935.1). Classification (NCBI taxonomy): domain Bacteria; kingdom Bacillati; phylum Actinomycetota; class Actinomycetes; order Kitasatosporales; family Streptomycetaceae; genus Streptomyces; species Streptomyces sp. NPDC044984. The sequence goes on along the minus strand of NZ_JBEZBE010000010.1, from coordinate 60,184 downwards.
TGCGGTGTCGCTGTGTTGGTGTCCCGGCCGGTGACCGCGTCCCTGCCGGGCCTTCCTCGGTACGGTCCCTCGGAGGAAGGCTTTCTGTGAGCGAATCAGCACGTACCGATGCCCGGCGGCAGGACCGTGTGTCCGAGGCGTCAGGGGCCGCTCCGGCGCTGCCCGCGGTGGCGTCCTTCGCGCAACTGGGGCTGCCGGCCGAGGTTCTGCGGGTGCTCGACGAGCACGGTGTGACGGTGCCCTTTCCCATCCAGGCCGCTGCGCTGCCGGACGCGCTCGCGGGACGGGACGTCCTGGGCCGGGGCCGTACGGGATCCGGCAAGACGCTCGCCTTCGGCCTGGGGATGCTCGCCCGGACGGCAGGGCGGCGCGCGCGGCCGAAAGAGCCGCTGGCGCTCGTTCTGGTGCCCACCAGGGAGCTGGCGCAGCAGGTCGGTGAGGCGCTCACTCCGTACGCCGAGGCGCTGCGACTGCGGCTCGCGACCGTGGTGGGTGGAGTGTCCGTCGGACGGCAGACCGCCGCGCTGCGGGACGGCGCCGAGATCGTCGTCGCCACGCCCGGACGGCTGCACGACCTCGTCGAGCGCGGGGACTGCCGGCTGGGGCGTGTGCGCATCGTCGTCCTGGACGAGGCCGACCAGATGTGTGACATGGGGTTCCTGCCGCAGGTCACCGAGATCCTGGACCAGGTGCGTTCCGACGGGCAGCGGATGCTGTTCTCCGCCACCCTCGACCGTGACGTCGACCAGCTGGTGCAGCGCTACCTGCGCGACCCCGCCGTCCACTCCGTGGACCCCTCGTCCGGCGTGGTCTCCGCGATCGAGCACCACGTCCTCGTCGTGCACGGCCCGGACCGGTACGCCGTGACCACGGAGATCGCCGCCCGGGACGGCCGCGTCCTGCTGTTCCTGGACACCAAGCACGGCGTCGACCAGCTCACGCGGCATCTGCGGGCCAGCGGCGTGGCCGCCGCCGCCCTGCACAGCGGGAAGTCCCAGCCGCAACGCACCCGGACCCTGGACCGGTTCAGGAACGGGCAGGTCACCTCGCTGGTGGCGACGAACGTCGCCGCACGCGGCCTGCACGTCGACGACCTCGACCTCGTGGTCAACGTCGACCCGGCCACCGACCCGAAGGACTATCTGCACCGCGCGGGCCGCACGGCGCGGGCCGGCCGCTCCGGCACCGTCGTGACGCTCGTCCTGTCGGGACAGCGCCGCGAGACGAGCCAGGTCATGGCGGACGCCGGCGTCGCCCCCAAGGTCACCAGAGTGCGGTCCGGCGAGGCGGAGCTGAGTCGGATCACCGGCGCGAGGGCCCCCTCCGGAGAGTCCCTCGACGGCGGGTCGGCCGTGGCGCGCCCCAAGAACCACAACGTCCCGTTCCGCGGCCTGGGCAGCGCCAAGGACGCGAAGAGCGGCTCCGGCGGCAGGTCGTCCCGCAAGAGCAGTGAGGCCCGCAAGCTCGCGGAGGCCCGCAAGGCGGCCCGGGTACGGCGCGGCGGCTGAACCCGGCTTCCCGGACTGCCGGGCGGTGTCCTCGGCCACGCCGTCGGACGGTCACGCGGGACCGGAGATCCACCGGGATGCACCGGGCGGCGTCACGTACGGGTGATCGTGCGCGGGGGAGGCGTGCAGGTGATGGGGAACGGCACGGACCTGCCGCGGCGGACCGGTGTCCACACCGTCGAGCAAGAGCTGGGCGCGGGCGGCACGGGGACGGTCCGCCCCGTCCGGTCGCGACCTCGGCCCCGGCCTGCTCACGATCACGTGGATGGTCCGGTCGCGGTCCACGGCGGCGATGTTCCCGGCCCGGGTACGGCTCGCCGTCACGCGGCAGTGGAGCGTCAGGAGCCGGCTCGTGCAGCCGGAGGGCGTGCTGGAACAGTGTCGTCCTGGAGCCGGGAAGCCCGGTCCCGGGGGTCTCGCTCACCGGTGGGCGGAGGACTCGATTCTCTTGATCATGCCCCGGAGTCTGCCGACACGCGCTCGCCGGGGCGAGCCCTTCGGCGCAGAGCACTTGTTCCGTGGCTGTCGTCCTCCTGAGCGAGAAGGCCCGTCAGGCCCCGCACGTGGACGCGCCGCGCGGCCCGCGCGACCGCGCCGTCCCGCAACCGGGACCGCTCGGCATCGGCGAGTGCGGCGGAGAGCCGAGGCGGGACAGCGAGGACGACGCATCCGTCATCGTCCCGGCCGGCGAAGCAGCCGCGCGGGTGGGGGTCTTCGCGGGGAGCTCGGGACTTGTGGGTGCCGCGGGCGACCAGCAGGGGGGTCATTGGCGGCTGACCGTACGGGACACGCCCGCGACGATCGTCGTCGCCAGGATCCAGCCGGTGATGATCAGGGCGTACGACAGCCACTGATACCAGCCGTCGGGGGCGAACGCCGGCTCCTGGCCGAAGTTGACGACCGGCAGGAGCAGGTCGAGGGTGTAGAAGACAGGGTTGAAGTCAGGAGCCTCGTCCGCCTTGACGGGACGTGGGTGGTCCAGGCCGTACGCGATCGATCCCATGGTCATGAGGGACAGCAGCCAGACGGCCGCGCGCAAGGGGCGGAAGCCGTAGCCGACGGTGACGTCCTGAACGTACCCCCACAGCCGTCCGTACCAGGTGAGCGTGGTGCGCCGGCGGCGTTGCCTGGCGAGTTGGACGAGCCGGGCCGCGTCGTCGTCACCGACGTGGCGGTAGGCCGCCGTCAACTGCTCGTAGCTGTACGGCTCGTACCGGTCGTCGTCCCGCTCCAGCATCGGAAGGCGGCGCTCGGCGGGCTCGTGCGGGGCGAGTACGGTGTACGTGAGGTTGCTGAGATGCACCCGGTCCGGCAGCATCTCCGGTTCGAGGGTCAGGATCTCTATCTGAGAGCGCCGCAGGTTCAGGGCTCCCTCGATGCGATCGCCACCGCGCAGCCAGAGCTCACCGATGACACAACTGCTCGCCCGCAGGGCGGTGTCTCCCGGGTGCGACAGGCGGGCGTGGAGCAGGTCGAGACGGCCCGGTATGCGCGAGCCCCGGAGCTCGATCCGGCCCCGCGCGCGTACGCACCGCGCCCGTACATGGGCTTCCACGCTGAGGTTCTGCGCGTCCAGCGCGGTGCCGCCGGGCTTGTCGAACTCGGCGTCCTGAACGTTGATCCGTCCGGCGACGGAGGCGCCCGTAAGCCGTACCTGTCCGTGCGCGCGCATCTCCGGCGCCCACAAGTCACCTCCGATCACGGCCTGGTTGAGCTGCAGCACCGGCTCGGAGTCGTCCGGTGCCGTGAACTGCGCCCGTTCCATGAACAGTGCCCTGGAGATCTGCGCTCCGCCGAGTCGCACCGGCCCCAGCATCCGACAGTCCGTCAACCACAGCACCCCCTCGACCCGCAAGGACGCCGAGGTCAGGCCCGGCAGAACGGAGTTGCTCAGATTGAGTTGGCGCAGCTGGGCACCGTACAGGTCGGGAACGTCGTCGAAGCGGCAGTGGCTCAACCGGATGGCGGCGTCGATCGTGGCGTACTTCAGGTCCAGTACGCCGGTGATCCGCGCCCCCGAGATCCTGAGCGCGGCGATCTCCCCTTCCTCCTGCGGAGCCTTGAGCAGCAGCGTCCGAAGCACACTCGCCCGTACGGTCCGCTCGGCGCCCCAGGCGTCGCCGAGCGCCGGATCCTCGTTCTCGGCGGCGCGGAAGTCCACGGACTCGCCTCGCGGAAAGGCGCGCCATACACGCACCTCGGTCGGCGTCAGATCGTTGATCTCGTTCACGCCGGGACTTTGACGTGCTGCATTGGCGCTGTCAACTGTCATACCGGCATGCCGAGCTGCCCGGCATCCTCCCGCCCCGCCCTTGCCCCTCTCCCGTCTCGGGTCCTCGCCGAGCACGGCTCCCTTCGAATCCGTGAAGTGGCACAAGGCGCCGGACCGAAGGCGGAGCATGGCTGTCGTGAGGCCGAGATCCGGGGCCGGACGGGGCCAAGACGACGCGGGTGCTTTCGAGTGTGCGTTCCGGAGCGCGTCGTCGACGTCCTTCCGACGTCCTTCCGATGTCCTTCCGACGTCCTCGCGGACGTCTCCGCGCCCTGCCACAACGTCCGGACCCTCCGTGACGGCCCGCCCCGCGCGGACGTCGTGCCGAGTCATGTGCCGTCCCCCGGTGCGAGGACATCGGCTAGTTCTTCCGCCGGCATGCAGGGGCATTCGACCGCGCGAAGAGTTGCCCACGGCCGGAGGGAGCCCGGTGCGCCGGACACCGCTCCGGGCAGGCGGCCACCCCTCCAGAGGGCCCAGCCGATAACGGGCCACCAAGCCGCCGTGGAGTGGGCCGGCACCACGATCCGCCCCGCCCGTTCCGGCACGCTCAGATCCTTGAGCCGCTCACGGACGTCGCCGGCCAGCAGCCTCGCGGCATGCGCGACTCCGAGACGGAAGCCGTACGGGAACAGAACCACGAGCGTCCGCGTGCGGCCGGTGTCCGGAGCGCGCAGCCGGGCCGCGGGCATGGGCGGCTCGCGGCCCCCCGGCGTCAAGCTCGCCGTCGCACTCGGGGCCGGGGCCACCGTCCTCACCGCACCACCGGCATGGCGACGGCCTCGATCCGCCCGTCCGCGACACCCTGGAGGACGACGCGCTTCCGCTCCCCGGTGCCGGACTTCTCGCAGGCGGCGGCCGCGACGACGGTGGTGCCGAAACCGCTGATCGACGCCGGCCCGTAGGAAGTCTCCTGCGGGAACAGGCAGCGGTCGGTCATCCCCTGACCGGCGCCGCCGTACGCCTCCGGGATCGCGCTGCCGAGCCGGCCCGGCGCCGTCATTCGTCCCGCAGCGCGGGGAAGACCGTGTCGACCAGGTGCAGTACGGTGCGGGTGAGCATCACGTGCAGGTCGCTGCGGCTGAGGGTGCCGCGCACCAGCCACTCGCGGGAGGCGGCCTTGAGCATGCTGCCGTGCGCGCGGATCATGGCCCGGAGCTTCTCCCGGCCCTCGCTCACGTCGGCCATCATGGCGGCCTCGAGGACGCGGTCGGTCGCGATCTCGTCGGCCTCCAGCATGATCCGGTCGATCTCCGGGTCGTTGCCCAGGGCCTCCAGACCGATCGCGGAGAGCCACATCTCCCGGTTGCGTTCCACGACTTCGAGCCAGCGGTCGACGCAGATCGACACACGCTCCTCGGCGGTGGTCGGGGGAAGCCGCTGGGAGACGGACGCCGGGACGACCATCATCTGCCGGACCACTTCCAGGTAGAGCTGCCGCTTCCCGCCGAAGTAGTGACTGACCAGGGCGCGGGCCACACCGGCCTCGGCCGCGATGTCCGCGATCGACACCGTGCTGTAGCTCTTCGCCCCGAACAGCGCGCGGGCGACACCGAGGATCTCGGCCCGCCGGGCGTCCGGCTCCATCCTGCGGCGCGGGGCCTGGCGCTGAACGCCCATGTACTGGTGTCCCTTCGTGGTCGCGATACGACGACCTATGTGTACATCGACTCGATCGTGGCGGCGTGCAGTTCGTCGATGGCGCGACGGCGCAGGCTCAGCTCCGGCGTCAGCTCGCCGGTCTCCGCGGTCCAGGGGCCCGCCAGGACACGGTGCTTCTTCACCTGCTCCGCGCGCGAGAGCACCCCGTTCGCCTCGGCGACGGCCCGGTCGAGAGCTTCGAGAACCGTCGGATGACGGGCCAGCGCGTCGAGGTCGGACGCGTCGGCGACGCCGTTGGCCCGCGCCCACAGCGGGGCCGTCTCGTCGTCCAGTACCAGCAACGCGGTGACGTAGCGCCGGCGGTCCCCGACGGCTACGGCGTGGCCGACCAGCGGGTGCGCACGCAACAGGGACTCGATCCGGGTGGGGGAGACGTTCGTTCCACTGCCGGTGACGATGAGCTCCTTCTTGCGGTCGGTGACGGTGACGAGGCCTCGCGAGTCGACGGTCCCGACATCGCCGGTGGCCAGCCAGCCCTCCGCGTCGGTCGCGGACTCGATGCGACCGTCGGACCGGAGGTAGCCGGCGAACACGACCGGTCCCCTGACGAGGAGCTCACCGTCCTCGGCCTCCTTGACCTCGATGCCGGGCCCCGGCCGCCCGACCGAGCCGAGCGCGAACGCCCCGGGGGTGCTGACGGTCGCCGCCCCGGTGGTCTCGCTCAGACCCCACACCTCGTACACCGGCAGGCCCACACTCGCCAGGAACTCCAGCACCGCGGCCGGGACCGGCGCCGCGCCGCTGAAGGCCCTGACGCACTCGTCGAGCCCGATGGCGGCCCGGACCGGCCGCATCACCTGCGTGTCGAGCTGTTCCAGCGGGTCGTTCAGGTCCTCCGGGACGTCCTTGCCGTCGGAGCGGAGGCGGTACACCTCGAGGGCGGTCTTCCGGGCCTGCTCCACGGCCGTGCCGGCGTCTCCGGGCAGCGCGTCGAGGGTCGCCCGGAGGACGGCGGCCAGCTTCTCCCACACCCGGGGCACTCCGAAGAAGCCGTGCGGGCGCACCGCGACGAGGGTGGGCAGCAGCTGCTCGGGCTCCGCGCAGATCGTGACGTGCCCGGCGTTGCAGACGGGCATGTAGATCCCGAGCACCCGCCCGGCGACGTGTGCCAACGGCAGGTGGGCGACCGACCGCGGGTGGCCGGGCACGGGAAAGAGCTCCTCCTGCATCAGCGACTCGTGGATCACGTTGCGATGGGAGAGCACCACGCCCTTGGGGTCACCGGTCGTGCCGGAGGTGTAGGCGAGGGTGAGCGGCCGGTCGCTGGTGACCGCGTCGGTGAGCATCTCGAACGCGTCGTCGTCGGGAGGTACCGCACCGCGCACGGCCGGGTAGCCGACGAAGCGCTGATCGCCGGCGGGGGCGGCCTCCCGGTCGAGGACGACGACGGCGCGCAGGCTCGGCAGGTCGTCGAGGACGGGCTGCCAGCGCCGCATCTGCTCCCGGCCCTCCAGGACGAGGACGGTGGCCGCGCTGTGCCGTGCCACGGCGCCGATCTGCTCGGTGCTCAGCGTGTCGTACGTGCTGCAGGGCAGGGCGCCGACGTGTACCGCGGCCAGTTCGGTGATCCAGTGCTCCGCCCGCCGGGACATCGCGATGAGCATGCGGTCGTCCTGCTCCAGGCCGAGGGCCGACAGGCCGCGGGTGAGGGCGGCGACCTCGGCGCGCAGCTGCGACCAGGACAGGGTTCCGGCGTCCGGACCGATGCCGGTGGTCAGCGCCGGACGCTCAGGGTACTGCTGGGCGTTGCGGCGCAGTAATGCGGTGATCGTCAGCCCTTCGACCGATTCGTGCAGCTGCTCTGCTGTGGCCACGACGGGCTCCCTCCCTCGCGAACCGTGAGTGGATTCCTGAGCGGGTCCCCACCATGAACCGCTCTTGGCTGCGAGTCAATAGAGTCGTGCCCGATGCTCCGGACCGGATCGGCGTTGCTCCGAGAAATCCCCGACAAGCACGTCCGGAAGGGGATTTGGTGTTGAGTGCATTTATTGACGGACGGCCAATAAGGTCTCTTGCCGGTCTCCGTCGCAGGCGCCGTGGGCTCCCCGTGTGTCCGGATCGGCGGGACTCGCCCACCGGTGGAGAGGGAGCGCGACAACCGCGTCGAACCGGTGTCGCCGGTGACGGGCCTGGCGGGGGAGGCGGACCGTCGTCTCGGCCGCCAGGTTGACGTCCGCGTCGTCGGCGACATGCCCCGCGAGCCGCTCCTGCCGCAGTCGCGACGCGACGAACTGCCGTACCACGGCCGGAGCGCGGCCACCGTCACCGGTCGTCGACGGCGCGACGGCGTCCGGTCCGACGATCCTGAGCTCCCCGATCCTGTCGGGCCTCTGGCGTTCACGGCGCGTATGTGCTCCCCTGATGCAACAACGACGCACTATGTGTTTCATCGTATCAACCCGAACGTCGGTCCCACAGAACTCGAGGAGGAGTTCGAAGCGATGGACGAACTCAGCAGGCGCAGGATGTTGTCCGCGAGCGGCGCTCTGGGAGCCTTCGGGGTGCTGAGCCTCGCGTCGCCGGCCCGCGCGCGGTCCCTGTGGACGTGGGCGCCGAGCGGTTCCGTGGCCGGCCGGGGAGCGGGACTGGACCCGGAGTGGGTCTGGGACGAGGAGGCCGACCGGCTGGTCGCCGCCGTGATCGACCGCGGTGACGTGCCCGGGGTCAACGAGGCGCTGCGGAAGTGGACGCGCAACGACCAGCCGTTGCCGTCCGGACTGCCGGCGGACCTGCGCGACTTCATGGAGAAGGCGCGGCGGCTGCCGTCCTGGGCGGACCGGGCCGAGCTCGAGACGGCGGCCGGGTTCAACAAGTCGAGGGGGCTCTACCTCAATCTGCTCAACGGGGTGGGCGGCGGCATGCTGAGCACCGCCATCCCGCGCGAGGCGCGCTCCGTCTACTACTCCAAGGGCGGCGCCGACATGGAGGACCGGGTCGCCAAGACGAGCCTGCTCGGGTTCGCCGTCGGCGATCTGAACGCCTACCGGCCCGACGGCGACGTCATCGTGCAGGCCGTGAAGACCCGGCTGGTGCACGCGGCGGTACGGCATCTGCTGCCGCGGTCTCCCGGCTGGTCCCGCACCAGCGGCGGCCAGACGATCCCCATCAGCCAGCAGGACATGCTGGTGACCTGGCACAGCCTTCCCACCTACGCCATGCGGAAGATGCTGGAGTGGAAGGTGCCCATCACGCCGGCGGAATCATCGGCCTACCTGCACCTCTGGCAGGTCACGGCACACCTGCTGGGCATCCGCGACGAGTACATCCCCGCCACCTGGGACGCGGCCGAGGCGCAGTCCGAGCAGGTCCTCGACCCGGTCCTCGCCTCGACCCGCGAGGGCGTCGAACTGACCGACATCCTGCTGCGGCAGCTCGCCGAGCAGACCAGCCCCGGTGGGATCGACCGCCCCCTCGTCAACGCGCTCGCCCGGTACCTCGTCGGGGACCAGGTCGCCGACTGGGACGGCATCCCCCGCGAGCCGTTCTGGGAGAAGGCGATCGCGACCGCCTGGCCGAAGCTGGTCGCCTTCCGCGAGAAGCTGATCCCGCTGCCGCTGGTACCGCCCCTGGCCTGGACGATCGACGAGGCCGCACGCCAGTACATCCTGTTCTACCTCACCAAGGGACGGGGCACTCACATCGAGATCCCCGAGACCAACCGCCCCACCTGACTCCGGATCCGGCGGAGGACCCGTGGGGCGACCCGGCGAAGACCGGTCCGCCCCGTGCGTGTGCCCCGCAGCGGGGAGACGCGCCGCGGTCCTCCCGCACCACAGTGAGCGTCAGCAGACTCGAGGAGGAGTTCGAAGCGATGGACGATCTCAGCAGGCGCAAGATGCTGATCATGGGAGGAGCGCTCGGAGCGCTCGGGGCGGTGGGAGCCGCCTCGCCGGCCCAGGCGCGGTCCTTATGGACGTGGGCGCCCAGCGGCTCGGTCGCGGGCAAGGGCGCGGGGGGCGACCCCGACTGGGTCTGGGACGAGGAGGCCGACCCCGTTCTCGCCGCCGTGATCGACCGCGGTGACGTGCCCCGGGTCAACGAGGCGCTGCGGAAGTGGACGCGCAACGACCAGCCGTTGCCGTCCGGACTGCCCGCGGACCTGCGCGACTTCATGGAGAAGGCGCGGCAGCTGCCGTCCTGGACCGACCCGCGCAAGCTCGCCGCCGCGGCGCAGTTCACGAAGAAGAAGGGGATCTACACCGGCGCCCTGTACGGGCTGGGCAGTGGGCTGATGAGCACGGCCATCCCGCGGGAGGCCCGGGCCGTCTACTACTCCAAGGGCGGTGCGGACATGAAGGACCGCATCGCGAAGACGGCCCAGCTCGGCTACGACGTAGGGGACCTGGACGCCTACCAGCCGCAGGGCGGGATGATCGTCACCGCCGTGAAGACCCGGCTGGTGCACGCGGCGGTGCGGCATCTGCTGCCGCAGTCTCCCGGCTGGTCCCGCACCAGCGGCGGCCAGACGATCCCCATCAGCCAGGCCGACATCATGGTCACCTGGCACAGCCTCTCCACGTTTGTCATGCGCAAGCTAAAGGAGTGGCGGGTGCCGGTCAGCTCCGCGGAGTCGGACGGCTTCCTGCACGTGTGGCAGGTCACCGCGCACATGCTCGGCGTCCTCGACGAGTACATCCCCTCGTCCTGGGACGAGGCCGACGCCCAGTCCCGGCAGGTGCTGGACCCGATCCTGGCCTCCACACCGGAGGGGATCGAGCTGACCGACGTGCTCCTCGACATCGTCGCCGAACTCGACGCCGGCCTCACCCGGCCCCTGATCAACGCCTTCTCCCGGTACACGCTGGGCGACCGGACCGGAGACCTGATCGGGCTGGACCGGGAGCCGTTCTGGCAGCCGCTGATCAGCGCCGCCTGGCCGCTGCTCGTGGCCTTCCGTGAGGGGCTCATCCCGCTGCCCCTGGTCCCGCAGGCGGCCTGGACCGTGGAGGAGGCGATCCGCAGGTTCGTCCTGCTCTTCCTCTCCGAGGGGCGGGGCATCCACCTCGAGATCCCCGACACCAACCGGCCTTCCCGACCGTGACCACCGGAGCGCGGGGTACGTCGTCGCGACGTACCCCGCGCTCCACCGCACAGGTTCTCCTCCGAGTCCGCCGCCACCGGTCGCGCCACCCGGTCCGGCGCGTGACTCCCCGACCACACATCCGGGGTTGATGACGATGACGACACCGCGCACCACCCGAACGAGCCGGTCGCGCCCCGCTCAAGGCGCCGGGCAGGCACCGCCGTCGACGCGACGTGCGGGAGGCCGCCGGTGACGGACGCCGACCGCTCGCCGCGACAGGAACCCGCGGCACAGCCGTTCGCCAGACGGCGCTTCCTCGGATACGTGCTGGCCGCCCCCACGCTGACGACCGCGGCCCAGCTCGTCCCCGCCCCCCGCGCCCGGGCGGCGGACGCCCCCGCGCCGGCGGCCTCCTCCCCGGGGATCCCCTCACCCGAGATCACGGAACTGATCGACCTCAACGACGTGATGACGGCGGCCGCCCTGCCGACGTCCGGCCTGATCACCGTCGAGGTGAACCCGGACAGCACCGTCTCCTTCGCGCTGCCGCGGACCGAGGTGGGGCAGGGCATCACCACGTCGACGGCCATGCTGATCGCCGAGGAACTGGGCGTACCGCTCGAGCAGGTGCGCATCACCCTGGCCGACGCGCGACCGGAACTGCTGTTCAACCAGCTCACCGGCGGATCCAACACCACGTTCTCGACCTACACCCCCATCCGGGTCGCCGCCGCCATCGCGAGGAACCGGCTGCTCCAGGCGGCGGCCACCGAATGGGGCACCTCCGCGGCCCGGTTGACCCTGAAGGCCGGGGTCGTCACCGGCCCCGGCAACCGGAGCGCCGACCTCGGGACCCTGTCCCGGAAGGCCGCCGGACCGCGGACCGAGCAGGTCGCCGTGGCCCTGAAGCCCCGCGACATGTTCACGATCATCGGAAAACCGCACAGCCGCCTCGACGCTCTCGCGGCCGTCACCGGACGCAAGTCGTTCACGCTGGACCTGGACGTCCCGGACGCCCTGCCGACCATGGTGTGCCGGCCCCCGACGATCAACGGCAGGGTCGGTTCGGTCTCCAACCTGCAAGAGGTCCGGGCCATGCCCGGCGTCACCGACGTCGTCGTGATCCCGACCGGGGTCGCGGTGCGCGCGGCCACCTTCGGCCGGTGCATCGACGCCGTACGCGCCCTGCGGGTGACCTGGAGACCCGGCACCGCCGAAGGCAAGTCCGACGCGTCGGTGCTCAAGGAGCTGGAGCGGGCCGAACTGCCGCTCGGACTTCCTCCGCCGACACCGAGCGTGGAGGAGCGGTTCACCTTCCACTTCCGCAGCAACAGCGCGCTGGAACCGAACGCCGCGATAGCCGACGTCCGGTCCGACCGGGCCGAGATCTGGTCGAGCCTGAAGGCACCGATCGTCGCGAAGCAGGCGATCGCCGCCCGGCTCGGCCTGCCGCCGGGCGCGGTGAAGGTGCACGTCACCGAGGGAGGTGGCTCCTTCGGCCGCAAGCTCTTCTTCGACGCCGCCCTGGAGGCCGCCGAGGTCTCGCAGAAGATCCGCAAGCCGGTGAAGCTCATGTGGCACCGCGCGGACGACTCCCGCCAGGGACGGACCCACCCCATGGCCACCTCCCGGGTGCGCATCGCCTACCTCGGCGACACCGTGCTCGGCTACAAGCAGCGGCACACCAGCGTCTCCACCGACCTCAGCCACGGCCTCGGGGAGATCTTCACCGCCATGGCCGCGAAACTGCCGGTGGGCGACATCGGCTTCTCCGAGACCTTCTTCCAGCTCTCGCAGTCGATGCCCTACGACTTCGGTGCCAACAGCCGGCTGCTGAGCGAGACCGACAAGGGCTTCAACACCGGCAGCATGCGCAACGTCTACTCCCCGGACGTCACCTGCGCCCGCGAACTCCTCGTCGACCGGCTCGCCGGCAGGATGGGCAAGGACCCCTACCGCTTCCGGCACGACTTCCTGCGGGACGACGCCGCCCGTGCCGTACTGGACAAGGCCGCCGAGGCCGGGAACTGGGGCCGGGGCATGCCGGCCGGAACAGCGCAGGGCATGGCCTTCCACGCCGAGTACCACTCCGCCAGCGCCGTGCTGGTGGAGATCGACTGCCGCCCCGAGACGGTCGGCCGGCCCGTCCGCGACGGTGTCACCGGCCCCCGGGTCACCAAGGCGGTCATCGCGGTGGACGTCGGTCTGGCCGTCAACCCCCGCGGCCTGGAGGCCCAGATGACGGGCTGCCTCATGGACGGGATCGCGCTGGCCCTGACCTCCAGCCTGCACCTGCGCGACGGCACCTTCCTGGAGGCCAGCTGGGACAACTACTTCTACACCCGGCAGTGGAACACGCCCCCCGAGGTGGAGGTCATCGTGATGCCGGCCACCGGCGACAGGCCGGGCGGCGCCGGCGAGCTCGGCGTGGCCGCCTCGATGGCCGCGGTCGCCTGCGCGTACGGCCGCGCCACCGGAACGATGCCGAGGGTGTTCCCCATCAACCACGGCACCCTCTCCTTCGAACCCAAACCCACCGTCCCGCCCGTCCCGGCCTCACCCACCGACGGCCTGGACCACGTCCGCTGACACCCGGGAGTTCTCTTGCCTGAACACACGTTCCGCCTCAACGGCGAGCAGGTCACCGTCGAGGCCCCGGACGACGAGCGGCTGCTGTGGGTCCTCCGGGACATCCTCGGCGTGACCGGACCGAAGTACGGCTGCGGCATCAACGTCTGCAAAGCCTGTACGAGCCATCTCAACGGCAGGGCGGCCAACCCCTGTGCCATACCCGTGAAAGACCTGCGCCCCTCCGACGAGGTCACCACCATCGAAGGGCTGCCCGCCACGGTGGGAGCGGACCTGCACCCCATGCAGGAGGCGTGGATCGACCGGGACGTGGCCCAGTGCGGCTACTGCCAGCCCGGGCAGATCATGGCCGCCGTCGCCCTGGTCCGTCGCGTCAAGGAAGAGGGCCGTTCGATCAGCGAGGCCGACCTGGACGGCATCCGCAACATCTGCCGCTGCGGCACCTATCCCCGGATCCGCGAAGCGATCAGAGCCGGCGCCCGGAACATGTGACCCGCGACAGTGAGGGGGGGACCCCGTGTCCACTCGTCGTTCAACGATCGTACTCGTCACCGTGGCCGCCGTACTGGCCGCCGTGGCCGCAGTCGTGCGCTTCGTCGTCGCCCCCGCCGCGACGAGACTGCCCGAGGACACCGACCAGAAGGTCCACTACGCGGGCCGGGCCACCCTGCTGGACGCCGAGGCCCTGAAGGCCGGGGACACCGCGCACGCGCTGAAACCGGATGTCCCCGTGACCGTCGAGCGGCGCGTGCGGGCCGTCTCCACCCACGGCGACACAGCGGTCGTCGAGGACGTGCTGACCGTCAAGGCAGGCGAGCGGTCCCTGCCCAGCTCGAAGACCTACGCCGTGGACAGGGAGAGCAGGAAGGGCACGGCACCACCGTCCTCGACGCCCGTCGAGCCCTCGCGGGGCGCGCTGAGTTCCGCCTTCCCGCCGGACGCGGCCCAGGACGACTCCTACACCTACTACGACGCGACGACCCGCTCGATCGTGCCCGTCCGTTACACGGGATCCGCGAAGCGCGAGGGCCGCACGGTGAACGTCTACGAGATCACGGTCTCGGCGCCCGTCAGGGATCCGGACGTGCTCGAACCGCTGCCGGACGCCCTGCCGAAGAAGCTCGTCACCGGCCTGGGGCCCGCGCTCGCCCCCGCCGCCCGGGCCCGGTTCACCCCCGAGGCGCTGTCCGCGCTGCCGGATCCCGTCCCCCTCACCTACCTCGGCCGGTCGAGACTGGTGGCCCACGTCGACCGGCGGACCGGCATCGCCATCGACCAGAGCGTGGACCGGACGATCCTGGCGACCACCGAAGTGGACGGCGAGACGACGCCGCTTCTGCCGGTGTCCGCCCTCACGTTCGAGGTGACTCCCGAGAGCTCCGGGGACCTCGCGGACAAGGCGCACTCGGCCGGTCTGCTCCTGACCCTGATGACCACCACGGTGCCGCTCGCCCTGCTCGTCGTCGCGGCCGTGCTCCTCGTGATCGCTCTCGTCCTCGCCCGGCGCCGGCGACGGGCAGTCCCCACGCCCGCTCCGGGGCCCGGACCGTCGTCCTGACCCCGGGACACCACCCGCCGCGAAAGGCACCTCCCGGTCCGCGGGAGCGCGTCCGGGCAACCGGCGTGCGGTTCTAGAAGAACCCGAGTTTCCTGGGGCTGTAGGAACAAAGGATGTTCTTCGTCTGCTGGTAGTGGTCCAGCATCATCTTGTGCGTCTCCCGGCCGATCCCCGACTGCTTGTAGCCGCCGAACGCAGCGTGCGCGGGGTAGGCGTGGTAGCAGTTCGTCCAGACACGGCCCGCCTGGATCGCGCGCCCGGCGCGGTAGGCCGTGTTCATGTCACGGGTCCACACGCCCGCGCCGAGGCCGTACGACGTGTCGTTGGCGATCCTGATCGCGTCGTCGAAGCCGTCGAACGAGGCCACCGAGACGACGGGACCGAAGATCTCCTCCTGGAAGACACGCATCCGGTTGTCGCCCTCGAAGATGGTCGGCCGCACGTAGTAGCCGCCCTTCAAGTCGCCGTCGTACTCGGCGCGTTCGCCGCCCGTGAGGACCCTGGCGCCCTCCTTCCGGCCGATGTCGATGTAGGACAGGATCTTGGCCAGCTGCTCGCTGGAGGCCTGCGCGCCGATCATCGTGTCGGTGTCGAGCGGGTGCCCGGGCCTGATCAGCTCGGTGCGGGCGACGGCCGCGGCCAGGAAGTCGGGGTAGTTGCCGCGCTGGATCAGCCCCCGGGAGGGGCACGTGCACACCTCGCCCTGGTTCAGCGCGAACATCGTGAACCCTTCGAGGGCCTTGTCGCGCAGCTCGTCGTCCTTCTCCCACACGTCGTCGAAGAAGATGTTCGGCGACTTGCCGCCCAGCTCCAGCGTGACCGGCTTCAGGTTCTCGGCCGCGTACTGCATGATCAGCCGCCCCGTGGACGTCTCGCCGGTGAAGGCCACCTTCGCCACCCGCGGACTCGACGCGAGCGGCTTCCCGGCCTCCGGGCCGAAGCCGTTGACGATGTTCAGCACGCCCGGCGGCAGCAGGTCGGAGACGAGGCTCAGCCAGTAGTGGATGGAGACCGGCGTCTGCTCGGCGGGTTTGAGGACGACCGCGTTGCCCGCGGCGAGGGCGGGCGCGAGCTTCCACGTCGCCATCAGGATGGGGAAGTTCCACGGGATGATCTGGGCGACGACGCCCAGCGGCTCGTGGAAGTGGTAGGCGACCGTGTCGTCGTCGAGCTCGCTGAGCGAGCCCTCCTGGGCGCGCACGGCACCGGCGAAGTAGCGGAAGTGGTCGATGGCCAGCGGGATGTCGGCCGCCAGGGTCTCCCGCACGGGCTTGCCGTTCTCCCAGCTCTCCGCCACCGCGAGTGCTTCCAGGTGGGCCTCCATGCGGTCGGCGATCTTCAGCAGGATGTCGGACCGCTCGGACGCCGGCCTGCGTCCCCAACCGGGCGCGGCCGCGTGCGCCGCGTCGAGCGCCGCCTCGACGTCCTCCGCCGTGCCACGCGCCACCTCGGTGAACGGCTGTCCGTTCACCGGGCTCGGGTTCTCGAAGTACCGCCCCGCGACCGGAGGCACGTACTCGCCGCCGATGAAGTGGTCGTAGCGGGACTGGTAGGAGACGATCGCGCCCTCGCTCCCGGGCGCCGCGTAACGGGTCATGCGGAACTGGCCTCCTTCGGCAGCGCTGCCCGCCGTCGGGCAGCTCCGCGCCGGAGCGTAGGGAGGCGGACGTTGCGACCACGTTGCGGGGGAGCGGAGGCGCTAGCGGTCCTCGCGGCGGGCCCAGCCGTCCGGGGCCCCCAACTCCGCTTCGAGCGCGGCCAGACGGACCCGGTTCACGGCCGTCGGCCGGAGCGTGGCCAGCGCCCGCCACACGTCCACGTCCTCCTCGCCCCACGGCGCGTGGACCCAGTCGGCCAGCAGGTCGGGGTCCGAGCGGGCGATCAGCGCCGCGCGCAGGCCGTCGGCGAGGCGGCGCCTGAGCCGTACGACCGCCGGGGCCCGCGAAGCCGGCAGCAGCGGGCCCGGATAGGCGGCCAGGGCGGCGGTGACCGCGCCGGCCGCCAGCCTGCGTCCGACGGCGGCGACGTCCGACTCCGGGGACGCCGTGAGCCGGTAGGGCCGCGACGCGAGCAGCCCCGGCCCGAGCACCTGGCGCAGCCGGGCGAGCTCCGCGCGCAGCGTCACCGGTGTCACCGACTCGTCCTCGTACAGGGCGCACAGCAGCTCGTCACCGGTCAGGCCGTCGGGACGCTCGGTCAGCAGGACGAGGATCTCGCTGTGCCGGCGGCTGAGCCGGATGCTGCGGCCCTCCGTCGTCAGCACCGCCCGGTCGCGGCCCAGCGCCGTCAGTTCGGGCCGGCCGGAAGTCCGGCGTCCGGGAGCGAGCAGCGCCAGCCGGTACTCCGCCGCGCGCGCCGCGGCCTGCACGAACCCCAGGCTGTGCGGATGCGCGAGGCCGTCCCCGCCGGTGATGTCCACGGCACCGAGCAGCCGCCCCGTGCGGGGGTCGTGGACCGGGGCCGCGGCGCACGTCCACGGCTGCACGCGCCGCACGAAGTGCTCGGCCGCGAACACCTGGACCGGACGGCCCACGGCGACCGCCGTGCCCGGCGCGTTCGTACCGACCGCGCTCTCCGACCACCGTGCGCCCGGCACGAAGTTCATCCGCCGCGCCTGCCGCAGCGTCGACGCGTGCCCCTCGACCCACAGCAGCCTGCCGCGCGCGTCGCACACCGCCAGCAGGTGCCGGCCGTCGGAGGCGAACGTGCCCAGCAACTCCCGGAACAGCGGCATCACATGCGCCAGCGGGTGCTCGGCCCGGCAGGCCCCGAGGTCACTGCCCGTCAGCTCGATGTCGGCGGTGCCGTCCGGACGCACCCCGGCACGTGCCGAGCGCCGCCACGACTCGGCGACCACGCCGCGCACCGGGCGCGGTACCGTACCGGCCTCGGTGAAGGTCTCGTGCGCCCGGTGCAGCACGCGTACGCGCTCGGCAGGGTCGGCTCCCGGCTCCAGGGCCACCCAGGGATCGGTCACCATGGCCTCCCGCGGGGCGATGCGCTGGGGGACATCGTCGCGCGGGGTGCGCGCGGCGACAACCGTACCGACGAGGGCGGCTCCTGCCGTCGTGGTCGGCAGGGGCCTGCGCACGTGTGATCGCGCCGGCCCGGCCCTGGTGGATCCGGCTCGCTCGACCCCGTCACGGCACTGCTCGCGGAGGACCCCGACCGCGAGTGAAGTGCTGCGCGGGGCACCGAAGGGGCATGCCGCCGGCTGCGGCTCCGGGAGCGGTACGTCACGCGCCGCCCCTGACCCCGGCGACCCGGCCGGCCGACGTGCGAGTGGCGGTGCTCCGGGCCGCGAGGAACACTGACTGAACGGGCCGTTGCCATTCGCCGGTCCGGGAACCGCCGGGTGAGACGTGGTCTCACGGCCGTATGTCACCAGGGAGACACGCATGTCCTCGAAGAGGCGCCGCAAGAAGAAGACGCGCCGCAACCACGCGGCGAACCACGGGAAGCGACCGCAGTCCTGAGCGGACCGGCGTCAGCGCGTCGACCGGGCCGACGCGGCCCGGTCCTCACCCCGTGCGTCAGCGCCACGGCCCCGTGCTCTTCTCACTGAGTTGTGTTCACCTTGAACGCGCAGGTCACGAGGGTGGCATGGGTGGGTGAGGCCATGCTCGTGCCGGTCGGTGGCGGCTGTCCGTGGTGAAGATCGCCGGTCAGCGGGCGATCTCGTGCCGGTTCTTCAGGTGTGCGAGGGCGTGGCCGTCCGGTGGTCTTCCGGTTCCGGAGGGCCGCCGCGGCGAAGCGCGTCATTTCTCGGCCGGGGCGGGGGCTCGGGGGAGGCGTAGCTGGAAGCACGCTCCGAGGGTCCGGGGGGCGAGGGTGAGGGTGCCTCCGTGGCGGTGGGCCAGGTCGCGGGCGATGGCGAGGCCCAGGCCGGTGCCGCCGTGGTCGCGGGAGCGGGCGTCGTCGAGCCGGACGAAGCGTTCGAAGACGCGCTCGGCGTCCTCGGTGGGCACGCCCGGTCCGTCGTCGTGCACCGTGAGGACGACCCAGGCATCCTGGTTCCGGATGGTGATCTGGACGCGGTGTGCGGCGTGACGGACGGCGTTGTCGATGAGGTTGCGCAGCAGCCGTTCGTATTCGTCGGGGTTTCCGTGTGCGTGTGCGGGGGCGGTGCTGTCACAGGTGAGGGTCAACGGCCTTTCGGGGAGGAGGTATTGCTCGGTCAACCGGGAGGCGAGGGCTGTCAGGTCGACGGTTTCGGGGTCGGCTGCGGGGGTGCGGGTGTCGAGGCGGGCGAGGAGCAGCAGGTCTTCGGCGAGGGCGTGGAGGCGGCGGGTCTGTCGTGCGGCGGTGGTGACCGCGGCGGGCCAGTCGGTGCGTTCCGGGTAGGCGAGCGCGACTTCCAGACTGGCCAGCAGTGTGGTGAGAGGGCTGCGCAGTTCGTGGGCGGCGTCCGCGACGAAGCGGCGCTGCTGGGCGGCGGCGTTGTCGAGGCGTTGGAGGGTGGTGTTGATGGTGGTGGCCAGGGCGGTGATCTCGTGCCCCGTGGCGGGGACGGTGACGCGTTCGCGGGGGTCGCTCGGGGTGACCGAGGCGGTGAGGACGCGGATGGCTTCGACCGGCCGCAGCGCGATGCGGACGGCGAAGTAGGCCACGGCGGCGAGCAGTACGAGGCTGACGAGCCCGGCCCGCAGCAACAGGCGGTCGGTGGTCCTGGTGATCGCCTCGGCCGTGTGCGGGAGCACCACCACGTAGACCCGCAGCTGGGCGTCGGCGGCGACGCCCAGAGCGGCGACCTTGTCGCTGCTGAGTTCATCGGCGCTGATATCGGCGTACATGACCAGGTGGGTACCGCCGGCCATATCGGATCCGTCCCCGGGGGCGTGGTCGCGGCGCACCGGTATGCGGATGGGACGGATCGTCAAGAGCGCGGAGTCGCCGGCCTCCGACGGGGCGGGCAGCACATGGCGGGTGCCGGGATCGAAGGCCTCCATGCCTCCGCCGTAGGCGACAGCGGCGCGCCGGCCGGTCGCGACGACCTCGTACGGCACGGTGCTTCTGCGAACGGGGACCACACCCTCGTTCAGCTGATCGACGAGAGTCCAGAGCTGTTCCTGTGCCTGTTCTTCGGCGATCCGCGTGCCCTCGCGGTAGACGTCGCGGTGCACCCACCAGCCGATGCCGGCCAGGACGACGGCGGCGACCGAGGCGGCGGCCAGGGCCGTGCGGGCTCGTACCGAACGCGGCCACCAGCGGCGTCGCGGCTCAGTCGTGTTCACGGTCGTCCACCAGCCGGTAGCCGATACCCCGTACGGTCTGCAGGGACTGCCGGCGGAACGCGGCGTCCACCTTCTTGCGGAGGGCGCTGACGCGCGCCTCCACCAGGTTCGGATCCCGGGCTTCGTCGGGCCACGCGTGATAGAGCAGATCCGTTTTGGAGACCGCCTGGCCCGCCCGGCGGGCCAGCAGCTCAAGGACGGCGAACTCCCGAGGGGTAAGTTCCACCCGGACCCCGGCCCGGCGGCAGACCCGGCCGGCGACATCCAACGAGAGGTCGCCCACGGCAAGGACGGGCGGGGCGACCGTGGCGGCTCGTCTGACCAGGGCCCGCAGCCGTGCGACGAGCACCATGTAGGAGAAGGGTTTGGCCAGGTAGTCGTCGGCTCCCGTGTCCAGGGCCTCTGCCTGGTCCCAGTCCCCGTCCTTGGCGGTGAGTACCAGGATGGGGGTCGCGTTGCCCTCCCGGCGCAGCTGGGCGCAGACCTTGTAGCCGTTGAGTCCGGGCAGCATCAAGTCCAGTACGACGAGGGCGTATTCGCCGGTCCGGGCCATCCACAGTCCCTGCCGGCCGTCATGGGCGAGGTCGACGCTGTAGCCCTCGGCGGTCAGGCCGGTGTGCAGGGTGTGGGCAAGGTCCACCTCGTCTTCGACCACCAGGATGCGCATGTGGTGCAGCCTTGCACAGCGCCGGCCCGCCTTCCTGATCGGCCGGTCAGGTTGGGTCAGCATCCGGTCAACGAGGTCCAGGCACGCTGGCGAAGTGTCTTCGCCACTGCTGAAAGGCCCTGTCGCCGATGTCCCTTGACGAACGTGCCCCCGCCGGGGCCAGGACGGTTTCCCCTCCCGTACCCGCCCGTCGACCGTCACCGGGCCCGGCCAGAGCCGTCGTCGCCATCGCGCCCTTGTCGCTGACCATCGCTCTGGGGTTCTGGGGCGTCCGCAGGCAGAACACCATGTGGGGGGACGAGTCCGTCACCTATCAGCTCGCGCACCGCGATCTTTCGCAGATATGGCGCACCGTCCAGCACATTGATCTGGTCCATGCCCTCTACTACGCCGTGATGCACGAGATCTTCGGTCTCTTCGGCGGAGGGCTGCTGACATTGCGGCTGCCGTCCGTACTGGCGATGTCCGTGGCGGCGAGCGGAGTCGGGCTTCTGGGGCTGCGTCTGGCGGGGCCCCGTGCCGGGCTGCTGGCCGGGCTGGTGTTTCCGCTCCTTCCCCAGGTGCAGAAGTACGCGCAGGAAGGCCGCTCGTACGCCATGGTCTGTGCCCTGGTCACCTGGGCCACCTACGCGCTCGTGGTCAGCGTCCCGCAGCGCGCCCGGTGGCGGTGGGCGGTCTACGGCTCCACCATGCTGCTGGCCTGTCTGCTCCATGAGTTCGCGGTCCTCGCCCTGGTCGCACACGGCGTCACACTGGTCGTCTCCCGTGTTCCACGACCGGTGCTGAGGGCGTGGAGTGTGACAGCCGCGGGCGTTGTGGCCGGGCTGTCACCGCTGGCGATCTGCAGTGCGGGGCAGTCGGGGCAGGTGTCCTGGATCGACGGACCGGTGCGGCTTCCTGGCTTCCTGACCGTGGCGGTCGTGGGCGTGGTGTGTGCCCTGGCGCCCGTGAGGGTGAGGGGGGCCGTACGGCTTTCCGCGCTGGCTGTGCCGATTGTGGTGCTTCCGTGCCTTCTGCTGCTGATCGCCTCGCTGGTCAAGCCCCTTTTCGTCGACCGGTATGTGCTCTACAGCAACATCGGGATCGCCTTGCTGCTGGGCGCCTGCATGGACTACGTCCACCGGCTGCGGCGGTCTTCCCGCAACGCGTGGATCACGGTGGTCGCCGTACTGGCCGCGGTCGCCGTGCTGGCCGTGCTCGTCCCGACGAGCCTTTCGCTGAGGACGCCCCGGAGCCGGACCAACGACGTCACCGCCGTCGGCGCCGCCGTACGCAAGGAAGGCCGTCCCGGCGACGGGCTGCTCTATCTCTCGGGCCAGCACCGGATCTGGACCGCGGCCAACCCCGAGGACACCCGTTTCCTGACGGATCTGGCCCTGGCACAGGACCCGGTTTCGTCGAACACACTTTCGGGTGTCGAGCTCCCCGCCCAGGAGATCGCGGCACGCATGCTGGAGTTCGACCGCATCGTCGTGGTCCGTGCGACAGGTGCGCACTCGCTGGCGAACCCGCAGGAGCAAGCGAAGACAAGCACCCTGCGGCGCCACTTCCGCGAGTACGGAACAACCCAGGTCAACGGGGCGCGAGTCACCGTCTACGTCCGAGACCACGACCCGTCTCCGAAGGTCGGTCCTGGATTCGACGGCCCCGGAGCGAGCGGTGGGGTGATGAGGTGACCGCGACCGGTGCCGGTCCGGCCGACACCACCGCCGTCACGCTGTCTCGACCCGGAAACCGCGGACCTTGACGTGCCGGTCGCCGCTGCCGTGGGAGGCTGCGGCTGTTCTTCGCCGCTGCCCGACTCGTCGCGACCGCACGCCGACGGCGCCCGCGATGAGCCCGCCACCGGCCATGGACGGAAGGGATCACCGGCGCGATCGGTCGGCTCGGCGCCTTCCCGGACCCGGGCTGACCGACAACGGCCGGGGGTGGCGGTGACGTCGTGGAAATCGAGTACGAGGGTGTGCCGGTGCCTCACCGGAAGGGCTCTCCACTTCTTGGGTAGACTGACCTACCTAACAAGGGAGGGTTGCGATGAGCGGGACCGGAACGACGGCAGGGCGCCCCGGCACACGACGGGGGACCGCGCGTGAGCGGCTGCTCGCCGCCGCGGCACGCCGCTTCTACGCGGACGGTGTGACGGCGACGGGCATCGACACGATCACCGCCGAGGCGGGCGTGGCGAAGATGAGCCTGTACAACAACTTCTCCTCCAAGGCCGACCTGGTGCGGGCCTACCTCGACGCACGGCATGAGGAGTGGCTGGGGCTGTACCGGCGCCGGCTGGAGCCGGCCCGGGACGGTCGCGACGGCGTGCTGGCCGTCTTCGACGCGTACGCCGATCACGCCGCCCACGCCTACGAGCGCGGTTTCCGGGGCTGCGGTCTGCTGAACGCGGCCGCCGAACTGCCCGCCGGGGACGAGGGCCGGGCCGTGGTGCGCCGGCACAAGGAGGAGGTCGAGTCCCTGCTCGCCGGCCATCTTGAGGAACTGCTGCCGGGCCGGCCCGAGGAAGCGCGCGCGGTGGCGGAACACCTGGCGTTCCTGCTGGAGGGTGCGATGGCCCGCGCGGGCCTGGAAGGCGCGGGCACCCGGCTGGAGCACGCCCGCGCGATGGCGGCCGACCTGCTGGACCGGCTGTGACGCGGCGCCGGACACACGGCGGCGCGACGGGTACGGGGGCGGTGTGCGTACTGGTGGCGTCGGTGCTGTGGGGCACCACGGGCACCGCCGCGACCTTCGCCCCCGCGGTGGGCCCGCTCGCCATCGGGGCCGTGGCCATGGGACTGGGCGGACTGCTCCAGGCCCTCGTCGCCGCCCCGCGCATCCGTCGGGAAGCTCCTCGGCTGCGTGCGCACAAGGGCGTGGTGCTGATCGGCCTGCTGTCGGTCGGGTCCTACCCCCTGGCCTTCTACTCCTCCATGCACCTGGCCGGGGTCGCCGCCGGCACCGTGGTGTCGATCGGCTCGGCCCCGCTCGCCTCGGCCCTGATCGAGCGCGTCGTCGACGGGCGCCGCCTCACGCGCCGCTGGACGGCCGGCGCGGTGCTGGGCCTGTCCGGGACGGTGCTGCTGTGCGCGGCCGAAGCGGCCGGCGCCCACTCCGGCTCCGGGGCCCGGTCCGCGGGGGAGACCGTGCTCGGCGTGGGGCTCGGCCTGGTGGCCGGGCTCACCTACGCCCTGTACTCCTGGGCGGCCCACCGTCTGATCAGCCGTGGTGTCACCTCCGGCGCGGCCATGGGGACGGTCTTCGGGCTGGGCGGACTGCTGCTGATGCCCGTGCTGCTGGCCACCGGGAGCCCGCTCCTCGCCTCCTGGACCAACGCGGCCGTCGGCGTCTACATGGCCCTGGTGCCCATGTTCGCCGGGTACGTCCTGTTCGGCTGGGGCCTCGCCCACGTCCCGGCGAGCACCGCGACCACCCTCTCGCTGCTGGAACCCGCCGTGGCCGCCGTCCTGGCCGTGCTCGTCGTCGGCGAACGCCTGCCCCCGCCGGGCTGGGCCGGCATCGCCCTGGTCGTCGGCTGCCTCGCCGTGCTCACCCTGCCGACCCGCACCACGGCGAAGCCCCGGGCGACCACCCCGGGGGCGGACGGCGCCACCCGGACGGACACCGACGCACTGGCCGGGACCAGCCCGTAGACGCCGCTGAACAGCGCCGTCTCCGACGGCCGCTGAGATGTCGCCCCTCGCGGGGTGCCCGACCGGTGGAAGCGGTGAGCGAGGTGAGGCACCGCCACCGCCTTCGCCGGGGACACGGGACGCGGCTTGACCGTTCCACGAGGCCGCCCGTCGGGAACCGCGGGTGATCCCGGGGGCGACACTGAACTCATGTTCGTTCAGCTCCTCACGGCCATGGGTGTGCTCGCCGTCCTGACCGTGGTTCCCGGCCCGGACATGGCGGTGGTGACGAAGCGGGCCGTCGCGTCCGGCCGGCAGTCACCCGCACCGTGAGCAGGGACGCCCGACTGGTCGCTGAGCGGCCCCGCGGTGCTCCGGGGCGGAGTTCAGCGAGGTGTCACCCAGCCCGGTGTCCAGGTCCCGGCGGTGTCGTGGCCCGCCGAGGTGGCGGCGAGGTGGGCGCGGAGCACGGCCAGTGCCGGATGCGGGTTGTCACGGTGCCACAGGAGCGAGTGCGGGTAGACGGGGGTCGGGTCGGTGACCGGGATGCGGCGCAGGTCGTGGCCGGCCGGCCAGACGAGGCGGGTCCGCTCGCTAATGAAGGTGGCGAGGGCCGGGGTGTCGGCGACGGTGTCGAGGAGCGCGTCGGAGCCGAAGTTGGGGCCGGTGGCTTCGATGGTGAGGCCGAACTCGGCGACGAGGTCGTCGTAGTAGGCGGCCCACTCGCTCCCGGGGACGATGCCGGGCATCCAGATCCGGTGCCCGGCGAGCTGCGCGACGGTCACCGACCGGGCGCCCGCCAGCGCGTGGGCGGGACCGGTGAGGAGCTGGAGCGGCTCGTCGAGCACCCGGACCGACTCGATGTCCTCGGGAAGGGGCCGGCCGGGCATGGCGACGGCGCGGAAGGACGCGTCGATCGTTCCGGACCGGAGGGCGGCGACGGCCGTCTCGATGTCGAGCAGCCACACCACGTCGAGGTCGATCTCGGGGTGGGCACGGTGGAAGGCGCGCATCAGGCCCGACGCCGCGCCGCGCGAGGCGAGCACGTCGACACGCAGCGGACGGTGGCCGGGGCGCACGGACGCCCGCGCGCGCTCGGCGACGCGCAGCAGTTCGCGCGCGTGGGGCAGGAACGCCTGCCCGTCGATGCTGAGCCGGGCGCCGCGGGCGGTGCGGGTGAACAACCGCACGCCGAGGTCGCGTTCCAGCGCGGCGATGCGCTTGGACACGGCCTGCTGGGTGACCGCCAGCTCGGCGGCGGCCTCCTGGAACTGCCCCGCGTCCGCCGCGGTGACGAAGGTCCGTACGGCGTCGAGGTCCACGCCGACACCCTAATGCCACAACCGGTGGTTGTGGCCCGTGGTCCTCCGGTTGTTTGATCCCCGGCCAGGGCCCTCGCTTGGATGCTTCCGATCGCGCATCGGTTGTACGGGTGAAGGGCGAGAGGGCTCGGGCATGAGGAGCGGACACCGGCTGGGACATCCACCCGGACCTCGGCCGGGGCGGCAGTTCGGATGGTTCTGGGCGGCGTACGGGACCAGCGCGCTCGGCACATGGCTCGCCTTCGGCGCGTTCCCGCTGATCGCCGTCCAGGTACTGCACGCCGGACCGGCCGAGGTCGCCGCGCTGTCCTCCGTGGGGGCCGCGGTGGGTGCGGCCGTGGCCGTGCCGCTCGGCCCGTGGGTGGAGTTCCGCCGCAAGCGGCAGGTGCTGGTCGCGACGGACCTGACGCGGTTCGCGGCGCTGCTGACGGTCCCCGCCGCGTTCGCGCTCGGCGTGCTCACCTTCCTCCAGCTCCTGCTGGTCTCGGTTGTCGTCGCGGCGGCCGAGATCACCTTCCGCGCCGCCTCCGGCGCCTACCTGAAGAACCTGCTGCCGGCCGATGACCTGCTCGTCGCCAACGCCCGGTTGGAGTCCACGGCCTGGACGGTCACGATCGTCGGACCGCCGCTGGGCGGCGCGGCGATCGGGCTGCTCGGCCCGGTGGCGACGGTGGTGGCCGAAGCGGTCGGCCACCTGCTCTCGGCCCTGGGCATCCGTGCGGCGGGCGGGCACGAGCCACGGCCCGAGCGCCGCAAGGCCGCACGCGTGCGGGCCGGGGACCTGCTCGACGGCTGGCGGTACGTCCTCTCCGACACGGCCCTGCGCCCGCTGCTCTTCAACACCGCCCTGTTCAACGGCCTGGTGATGGCCGCCCAACCGCTGCTGGCCGTCCAGATGCTCGGACAGCTGGGGTTCGCACCGTGGCAGTACGGCCTCGCCTTCGCCGCGCCCTCGATCGGCGGGCTGCTCGGATCGTGGCTGGCCCGGCCGCTCGTCACCCGGTTCGGGCAGCACCGGGTCCTGGTCGCGGCCGGGTCGCTGCGCGCCGTCTGGCCCATCGGCCTGGCCTTCCTGGGGCCGGGCACCGGCGGGCTGCTGCTGGTGATCGGCGTCGAGTTCGGGCTCGTCCTCTGCTGCGGGGTCTTCAACCCCGTCCACGCCACCTACCGCCTCCAGCGCATCGCGACCGACCGGGTCACCCGCACACTGACCGCCTGGGCGGTGACGACCAGGGCCACGACCGCACTTCTGACGGCCCTGTGGGGCGTGCTGGGCAGCCTGCTCGGCCCGCGCACGGCCATCGGACTGGCCGGCGTGTTCCTGCTGGCGACCCCGCTCCTGCTCCGCCGCCGCGAGGAAGCCCTTCCCGCCGAGCCGAAGCCGGCACGGAACCGAGCCTGACGGGGCGGCACGGCCCTTGCCCGATCGGGTCGTGCCGCCCCTCCGGGAAGCGGCCTGTCCCGGCGCGACCGCGACGGCCTCCGCCACGGCCGGCGATGGTCCCGACGCGACGCGACCGGTGTCGGCGGGCTGCCGGTCACCCTCCTCGGCATGGTCTCCGGCTGCGCGCGCTGCCGTCGAGCACGTTGTCGGACAGGTCACAGCACGAAGACGTACGTCGGGTACGTCGCCCGGGGAAGAGCGCGGGTCCGGTGGTCGTCAGCGGTCGTGGAGGGCCCGGATCTCGTCGGCGACCAACGCGGGGTCCTCCTCGGCCATGAAGTGGCCGCAGGAGACCGTGCGGTGCCGCAGGTCCCCGGCCCAGGCGCTCCACAGCCCCTGGGCGTGGTAGCCGAGTGCCGCGCCCCAGTCCTGCTGGAGGACGGTGACCGGCATGGCCAGCCGGTTGGCCGCCTCCCGGTCGGCGGTGTCGTGGTCCACGTCCACGCCGGCCGAGGCGCGGTAGTCGGCGACGATGGAGGGCACGGCCGCCACGGACGCCGCGAGGTAGTGGGCGCGGACGTCGGCGGGGATCGCGTCCGAGGCGGTGGTCCAGGCGTCGAGGAAGTGGCCGAAGAAGGCGTCGGCGGACGCCTCGATCATCTGTTCCGGCAGGCCCGGGGCCTGGGCCATCAGGTACAGGTGGAAGCCGACCGCGCCGGACACGCCGTGCAGCGCGTGCCACATGTCGAGGGTCGGCAGGACGTCGAGGAAGAGCGCCCGGGACACGGTGCCCGGATGGTCCATCGCGGCGCGGAAGGCGACGAGGGCGCCGCGGTCGTGGCCGGCCAGAGCGAAGCGGTCGTGTCCCAGCCCGGCGGCGAGGCGGACCACGTCCCGGGCCATGGTGCGCTTGGAGTAGACGTCCGGGCCGCTTTCGGCGGGCTTGTCGCTGGCGCCGTAACCGCGCAGGTCCGGGCAGATGACGGTGTGGTCGGCGGCGAGATCGGCGGCGACGTGCCGCCACATCAGGTGGGTCTGCGGAAAACCGTGCAGCAGCACGACCGGGGCACCGCTGCCGCCGACGGCGGCGTTCAGCGCGAGGCCGTCGCCGACCGGTACGCGGTGCTCGGTGAATCCGGGGATGCTCGGGTGTGTCACGGCGACTCCTGTGGCTCGTGGCAGAGTGGACGTTCCGGGCCCGGCGGCCCGGGTCGTCCGGGGACGTCACCCAGGCTGCGGGCTCCGGATCAGCGATCGATGAGTGGACAGGCGGCCCCCCCCCGGGGACGGCGCCGCCCTCGAAGGGACCGTGCCGTGGGTGTGGAGTTCGGACTGCTGGGACCGGTCGCCGCCTGGGACCCCGACGGCGCCTCCCTGCCGCTCGGCGCGCCCCGCCACCGGGAGGTGCTCGGGCGGTTGCTGATCGCCCGCAACCGGGTGGTCCCGGTCGGCCGGCTCGTGGCCGACCTGTGGGAGGACGAACCCCCGGCCGGCGCGATCGGCGCACTCCGCACCTTCGTCGCGGCGCTGCGCCGCGCCCTGGAACCCGGGCGCCCTCCCCGGCAGCCGTCGCGGCTGCTGGTCACCGACGGCCCCGGATACGTTCTGCGCGCCGGACGCGAGGCGGTGGACGCCTGGAGGTTCGAGGACGCGGCCGCGCGGGCCGCCGGGGCGCCGCCGCACGCGGCGGTCGCCCTGTGGGACCAGGCGCTCGCCCAGTGGCGCGGGCCGGTCCTGGCCGACTTCCCCGCCGCGGCGTGGGCCGCCGCCGAACAGGCCCGGCTGGAGGCGCTCCGCCTCGACGCGGTCGAGCGCCGCGCCGACGCCCTCCTGGCCACCGGCGCCGCCCGGAACGCCGTCGTCGATCTGCGGGCCCACGTCACCGCGCACCCGGGGCGGGAGGACGGATGGGCGCTGCTGGCGACCGCCCTGGACCGGTCCGGCCGCCGCGGCGAGGCCCTGGAGACCCTGCGGCACGCCCGTCAGGCCCTCGTCAGCGCGTACGGACCGGACACCGGAACCGCTCTGGCACGCGCCGAAGCCCGCGTACTCAGCGGCACCACCGGCTCCGCGACGGAGCCGGCCGGGGCGGCGGACGGCGTCTGGGACCGCACGGCCGCCGCGTGGGACCGCTCGGTGCCCGCCCGGTCCAGGGCCCGGCTGCACGCCACCGCCGGCCTGCTGCGAGACCTCGCGGTGACCGGCGCCGACGGCCTGCGCGAGGCGCGCGAGCACCGGCGCGAGCTGGTCGCCGCGGCCGGGACGACCGGGGACACGGAACTGGCCGCGAGGATCATCGGCTCCTACGACGTCCCGGCGGTCTGGACCCGGGCCGACGACCCCGCCGACGCCGGCGAACACGCCCGGACCGCCGCCCGCGCCGCCGCCCGGCTCGGCCCCGCCGGACCGCCCGCGCTGCGGGCCCGGCTGCTGTCGGTCGTCGCCGTCGAGTCACGCGGCGACGCCGCCGCGGACGCACCGCTTCCCCGGGCGGCCGCCGCGTCCGCCGCCGAACCGTGGCGGCTGCGCGCCGAACGCGCCGCAGAGGAGGCCGTCCGCCTCGCCCGCCACCTCGGTGATCCCGCGGTGCTCGCGTTCGCCCTCAACGGCGCCTTCATGCAGTCCTTCGCCACCTGCGGATCGGCCGCCCGCCGGGACGCCCTCGGCGCCGAACTGACCCGGCTGGCCGTCGACCACCAACTGCCCGGCCACGAGGTTCTGGGCCGCCTCGTCCGCGTCCAGGCCCTCGCCGGTCTCGGCGACCTCGCGGCGGCGGACGCGGAGGCCGAGGAGATCGACCGGCTGGCGCACCGCGACGAACGGCCGCTCGCCGCGGTGTTCACCTCCTGGTACCGGGCCCTGCGCACCTGCGAGACCGACGGATGGCCGGCGGCCCGCCCCCGGTACGCGAAGCTCCTCGCGGAGACCGCGGACTACGGCATGCCCGGACTCACCGAGGGAGCGGCCGTCCTCGTCGCGCTCGTCCCGTCGATGCGGGACGGCACCCTGCCCGACCCCGACGACTTCGCCGGCCTCGACGCCGGCCCCTACCGGCCGTGGCTCGCCCCCCTGCTGCTGGCCGCCTCCGGCGCCACCGAGCGGGCCCGGCAGGCACTCGCGACGGTTCCCCGGCCGCCCCACGACCTCCTCCAGGAGGCGCTCTGGTGCGTACTTGCCCGTACCGCCGCGGCCGTGGGACACCAGGAGGTCCTGCGCCGCGCCCGTGACGAACTCGCCGCGGCCGACGGCGAGTCGGCCGGCGGCGGCAGCGGCCTGGTCTCCTTCGGCCCGGTCGCTCACCATCTGCGGGCCGCCGACGCGGCCCTCGGCGTGCGGGACCCGTTCTTCTCCGCGTCCGACGGGTCCGACGCGTCCGACGCGGACGGGATGACGGCGGAGTGGACGCGGGGCGTCCGTTGAGCGTCCGTTCAGCGGGATTCGCGGGAGTCACGAGCCGTGCCGTGGCGGTTGGCCCGGCATGTGTCGAGATGCGGTGAAATGACGTTCGGGGAGGGCGAGTTCAGCGGGGGCAGGATGGGGCAAGGGGAGCGGGGAGGGCACCGGGCGGATGCTCGGGGCGGCGGCCGTCGTGGTGGCGTGGCGGCCGTGGGCGACGGTGAGAGGGGCGCGCGGGGCGATGCTGTTCGGATGCGCGGTCGTCTTCGCGGTGTGGGCGGCGCCGGCGGTGGACCGGCGGCCTTCGCTGGAGTCGGTGCGCTGGTCCCACGGTCTGCCGCGGCACCGGACGACCGTGCCGGCGGGCGGTGTGGTGGTGATCGCGGCGTTCGGGGACCCGGCGTGGTGGGAGGCGGCCGGTGTGGTGGGGCTGTCGGTCGCGTACCTGGTGACGAGTGAGACATGGCCGTGGAGATGAGGGCGCGGGACCGCGCGGGTATGGGGAGAAGCCGTGGGAGCGTGTGCGGGGGCCGGGGTCGTGCTGGCCGCCGCGACGGTTCCGGTGTCCGGGCCGGAGTCCGGGGCGGGGCGGGTGGTCGCGGCTGGTGTGGTGGTGGGGACGGTGGTGGTCGGCGGGGGAGTGATGGGTGCCCGGTGGTGGGGCGGGAGGAGGTAGGCGGACGAGGCCGGAGGGGGCGTGACGGGCGGTGGCGGTCTCGTCTGCCGGGTTCGCCCTGTGGGCGGGCGGGGGTGCCGTGGTCAGGTGAAGTGCCCCTTCAGGCCCCGGCACTTCCGTGGAACGGCCCGACGCCGCAGTGCACGGCCGCGACCGGAGGCCGGCGGCGAGAGCCTGCGCGGAGCGGTCGGGGCCAAGGGCGGGACACGCTCTGCGCGCTGCCTGCGGGAACGTCCGGGGCCCGGTCCCGGCCCGGTTCGACATGGGTGAGAAGACGGGAACCGGAGGAAGCTCCGCCACGTGGTCACCAGAGCATGAGCGCGGCCTTCCCGGGGGCCGGGCCGAGCAGAGCCGGGTGCGGAGCGCAGAGCGACGTCCTTCGAGGATCCTGGTCTCCGGGCGGGCGTTGCCGTCCGCGCCGCTGTCGTCCTCTCCGCGCGCCCTCACTGGATCGGGGAGTCGGGAGGGGGGAGGCGGATGGCGCGGTCCCGGTCCACGGCCTCGACTCCGGAGACCTGCTTCAGAGCCGGGATCCGGTCCTCGGCGATGGTTCCGGACAGCGTGCCGAGGATCGGCTGCTCACCCGTGACGGTCAGCCCGGCCCGCCGCGCGGCCTCGACCACTTCCGCGAACCGGTCGGGGTCGACCGCGAGGACGACTCCGACCGGTCCCGACTGCGAGGACCCGCTCACGGGGCCTGGAGCAGACCCGAGCCGACGTCCTCGACGGGTTGCGCCAGCGGGAAGGCACCGGACAGGAGGCCGGCCTCGAGATCGGCCGAAGAGGCTTCGGGGTTGGCCTCGGCGAGCAGCGCGACGACACCCGCGACGTGCGGCGTGGCCATGCTGGTACCCGACATCGACTGGTACCCGCCGCCGGGGGCGGCCGAGCGCACGTTCCTGCCGGGCGCGGCGATGTTGATCTCGCCGCCCGCGCCGTTGACGGCGCCGCAGGAGAAGGACGACGTCGTGAGTGACGGGTCGAGCGAGGCCACCGCGAGGACGGAGGGGCAGTTGGCGGGCCGGCCGACGGGCCTGACGGACTGAGGACGCCGGCTTTCGTTGCCCGCGGCGGCGACGATCGGCGTCCCCCGCTGGAGCGTGCGCTGGGCCAACTGCTCGTACGTCTGGGGAAAGAGCTCACCCGGCCGGACGGGAGCGCCGAGCGACATGGAGATCACCCGTGCGCCGCGGGCGACGGCCCAGGCCATGCCCGCCAGTATCTGGCCGTCGGAGCCGCTGCCCGCGTTGCTGAGCACCTTCCCGGCGAGTATCAGGGCCTCGGTCGCCACGCCGTAGCGGGGCCCCTGCCGAGGGTCGGCTGGGCCGGCGGCGGTGCCGATGCAGTGGGTGCCGTGGCCGTGGCCGTCCTCGACGGTCTCACCGGGCACGAAGGAGGCCGTGTCCTCGATCCGTCCGGCGAGGTCCGGGTGGCCGGTGTCCACGCCGGTGTCGAGGACGGCGATCTTCACGCCGCGTCCGGTCAGGCCGGTCACGCTGGCCCGGGTCGCCTGGAGGCCCCATGTCCACTTCTGTTCGTCGAGGGCGGGGCCCTGTGCGACGGCCATCTCGGCCTTGGTGTGCCGCTCGACCGTTTCCTCGTCGCTGCGGTAGGCCGGGAAGAACTCGGTCGGTGCCTGCTGCGGGGCGGTGATCACCGAGGTGTAGACCATGCGTTCCGGTTCGGCCGCGATGACCGACGGATGGGCCTCGGCCGCGGTCACCAGCGCGTGGCGCTGGTCGGCCCGCACTTCGACGACGGCGGCGCCGAGTTCTTCGAAGTACACCGACACGTCGGGATTCTCGAGGAGTTCGGCGATGTCGGTGCTCTCGGCCCCACTGACCCGCTCCACGAGCGCGATGTCGGCCGCGGAACGCAGGGCGTTCAGCCCGCTCTCCTGGCTGCCGGGGTCGAGCAGGACCACGTACCGGCCGGTGTACTCCGTGCCCCGGCCCGACGGAACTCCGTTGGAGAGGGGCGGCTGCTCGCCGGAGGCATGCCTGCCCAAGGGTCCGTTCACCATGGGATTTCCCGCTTTCTGTGTGCTTCCCCGACCAGTGGACGCGCGCCCACACACAGTGCCGGCCCTCGGAACGGTGGGTCGCCGTTCGGCCACGCGGCGACACGCGAGCTGTCGCCTGCAGGACTGTCCCCGCCGGGCCGCCGTCCGGGCAGCGCCCTCCTGTCCACCGTCGCACCGGGTGCGGGGGCACGCAACACGACGCTGCGCCAGCCGTTCCGGAGGTGCTGAGTACCGGTTGCGGTACGGGAGTTGACGGCAGACCGGCCCTGCCTCACCACAGCCCGTGCCGGTCGAGGACGTTCATCGGCTTGCGCCGGCGTCTCGGTTCCGCCCGCCGGCCGCCCCGCCTCCGAGCAACGGGCACACACGTGGTCGACCGGGCGGCCGTCGATGTACGCCTCGGCGGCACAGTCCCGAACACATCGCAGCGGAGTCCGCACGCTGGGCCGCGGAATACTCGGCTGCGACCGGGATCGGCCGGACCATAGGATCCTTGGCCGAGGTGCTGACATGGCGCCCTGCCGACAGTGGACGCTCAACGGACCGAGGACGCGTGGCGCAATGAGCAGCAGACTTTTCGCAATCTCCTTCGACGCGCACCGGCCCGAGCGCCTGGCGCATTTCTGGTCCGGCCTCCTGGGGCTGGAGAGGGCCGACGAGTGTGACGACGGCATCGCCCTGCTGTCCGGGAACGACGCCGGCTACCGCCTCGGCTTTCGTCCCTCCCGGGCGCAGAAGACCGCCCAGAACCGGCTGCACTTCGACCTGACCAGCTCCTGCCCGGAGGACCAGCGGGAGACCGTGGCCAGGGCGCTCGACCTCGGCGCGCGGCACGCCGATGTCGGCCAGGAACCGGACGCCTCCCACGTGGTGCTCGCCGACCCCGAGGGCAACGAGTTCTGCGTCCTGGAGCCGGGCAATGGGTTCCTCGCCGGCTGCGGCTTCATCGGAGCGCTCGCCTGCGACGGTTCACAGGCCGTGGGCTACTTCTGGAGCCAGGCGCTGGGCTGGCCGCTGGTCTGGGACCAGGACGAGGAGACCGCCGTCCAGTCGCCGAACGGCGGTACGAAGATCACCTGGGGCGGTCCGCCGCTCATGCCGGACTCCGGCAAGGACCTGCACTTCGACCTCGTGCCGGACGACGAGCAGCAGGCGGAGGTCGAGCGTCTGCTCTCCCTCGGGGCGAAGCGTCTCGACCCCGCCCACGGCGGGGACGGCGCGGTGCTGCTGGCCGACCCCGACGGCAACGAGTTCCGCGTGCTCCCGCGCCGGTGAAGCCGGCCCCGACGGGAACCGCGGCAGGCGGTCGCCGCCGAGCAGAGCACAGCAAGCCGGGCAGGCTCCCGTCACCGAACGAGTGGTCCGACGCGCCCGCCGGGAAAGCCGCACCCACCCCCCTGGGCACACATTTCCGCGCCGTTCGCGCCCGCACCCTGCTGACCGGGGCACCGGGGCCCCGGTGACGAAGTGCCGTTCCGGGCGCCGGCCTAGGGCCCACCGGCCGCGTTCCAGTACGGGGTCCCTCTCGACGCGGTCCGGGGGATCCCACGAGCCACGACGAGTCCTGCGGTATCCGGCGGGCGTACTGTCGAACTCGTCACCGAGGAGGACTTCTGATGCGCAGCGTGACCTATTCGATGAGCGTCTCGCTTGACGGCTACATCGTCGGGCCGGACGGCGGCTTCGACTGGACAGAGCCCGACGAGGACGTCTTCCGCTTCTGGATCGAGGAGATCCGGGAAGTCGGCGTTCACCTGTTGGGACGACGGCTGTACGAGACGATGCTGTACTGGGAGACCGCCGACCGGGATCCGTCACTCGACGACTCGACGCTCGAGTGGACCGCGCTCTGGAAGCCGCTCCCCAAGGTGGTGTTCTCCACCACGCTGTCGGCGGTGCAGGGCAACGCCCGCCTGGCCTCGAGCGGCCTGACGGAGGAGATCGAGCGGTTGCGGGCCGAGCCGGGGGAGGGCGACATCGCGATCGGCGGCGCGACTCTCGCCGCCGAGGCGGCCGCGGCGGGTCTGATCGACGAGTACCGGACCATGGTCTACCCGGTGCTGGTCGGCGGTGGCATTCCGTTCTTCCCCCGGCACGAGCGCCGGGTGGATCTCGAACTCGTCGAGACCCGCACCTTCAACTCAAAGGTCGTCTACCTCCGCCACCGCGTGACGCGCCAGCCGGCTCGCCCGCCGGGCCCTGAGGGGAACGGGCACAGCCGGTGAGGTTCTCCCCACCGCCGAGCCCTGAGGCGGCGGAGGGCTCGGCGTCCGCTGCGCGGAACTTCTCCGGAAGCCGTTCTCCCCGCCGGCGCCCGCGCGGTGAGCACGGGCGCCGCCCGGAGCGACGTCGAGGGCGAGGGAAGCGAAAGGACTTGTTTCAGGAAAGGAGTTGAGAAGGAAGCCCCTTCATGGCCTCGCCGTGGACAACGCTAGCACTCAGCCTGGGATCAGGTCGCGCAGATTTTCGAGGGTGACGACCCGGGATTCCGGGTGCAGTCCTTCGGGACGTTCGAGACCGATGTACATCACGGGCTCGTCCGGGACCGGCCCGCCGTCCCACAGTTCCACGGCCGTGGTGCCGCCGGACATCAGGTCGGCCAGGTAACGCACCGTCAGGTACTCGCGCTCCACGACGGCGCGCACCACCTTGGACACCGACACCTGGTTCTCCTCGACCCGGTTGGCGGACGAGACGCCCTTCAGGTACAGGTGCAGCCACTTCGCGCGCCACCGGCCGTCGTCCTCGCGCCGGAACACCAGGGGCAGCGCCACGCGGCCCACCCCGCGAAGCTCCGACTTCATGCGCACCGTGCGCGGCTCGAACGGCCGGCCCTTCTGCTCACCGTCGCGCAGCATGAAACCGAAGAACGACTCCTCGGCCTCCTCGAAGCCCTCGCCGGCGTAGATGTTGACCTGCGGAACGATGAAGGTGCCGCGTACCCGGTCCAGGGACAGGTTGATGAATTCCGAGGCCCCGTCGGGAGCCTCGGTGACATCGCCCGAGTGCTCGCCCCCGACCGCTCTGAGGGAGGTGTAGGAGAGCCAGGAGTCGGTGCTGTAGTCGGTGTGGAGAAGCAGCGCGGAGAGGTCGTAGTCGGTCCGGTGCGCGGTCTCCTTCCAGTACACGAAGAAGCGCAGCTGTTCGCCGTCGACCGCCGAGAGCGAACCGCGCGGCAGTACGCCGAGCCCGGACGTGGTCGCCCTGCCGCTGAGCGGGAGCGCCACGTCGAGGACGTCGGGGCCGAGCAGCAGCCGGCCCGGCGCCGGGAGCCTGCGGCGCATCTCGGCGTCGAGGGCGGCGATCAGACGGTCGCGGTCGGCGGCGGGGACCGGCGGCCGGACGTCGGGGGCGACCCGGCCGCGGCCCCGGCGGTTGACGAAGACCCGGGGTTCGTCGGTCTCCCGTTCCCGGTTCTGGAAGTGCTCGCGGACCGAGAGCACGACCCGGCCGGAGACCTCGGGGGCGACCCGCACCGCGGCGGCCACCACCGCGTCCCGCTGCTCCTGGTCGGCGGCGATGCGCAGCAGGAGGTCCAGGGCGCGGAACAGCTTGCCGGGAGCGGACTCCAGCAGCCGTACCGCGCCGAGGACGTCGAACTCGTCGAGCAGTTCCTCGACACGGCTGCCGAAGGACCGCGCCTCCTTCTCGCCCCGCGCCACGGCGAACACGTCGGCGGCGTGCGGCCAGCGCGGGTACTCGTGCGGATGGAGGCGCTCACCGAGCCGCTTGAAGGGCTCACGGTGCGCGTGCACATCGGCCAGTTTGGCGGGGTTCGCCGCGACCACGGCGTCGAGGCCCGCGAGCAGCGCACGGCGGGCCGGCCGCGAGAGAGCCCGGAACCGGGTCGGCTCCCGCAGCGTCACGTCACCGCCCGACAGCGCGCAGGCCAGCCGCAGCACATCGGTGACGGTGTCCAGCAGGAGGTCCGCGCCGACGGCGAGACGGGCCTCGTTGACGACCGCCCGGTTCTCCCGGACCGGGATCGACTCCGGCTGGGGGCCGGGCGCGCACCGCTCGGCGAGGACCTTGAGGTCGCGCAGGTGGTCCTCGCCCAGCGGAGTCGTGCTGCCCGCCAGGGCCAGGTACAGGTCCGTGAGTTCGTCGTCCAGGTCCCGCCCGAGGTGCAGGACGGTCACCCGGTCGCCGGCCGAGGCGATCAGCTCGTCCTGCGCCGCGAGCATCTCCTCGTAGGTGTGCTGGTAGCGGCCGTACGCGGGGAGGCTGAGCAGGTCCAGTACCCCGTGTGCCAGCTGCGTCAGCACGTTCTCCCGCGCCGTGTCGTCGCCGAGCGCCTTCGTCACACACCGCATCCAGAACTCTTCGGTGTCCGGCACGTTCGCCGGGAAGTCGATGAAGTACGCGTTGTGCCGGACGTGGTCGCCCACCATCTCGTCCACGGTGCGCAGCGTCCGCTGGGCGGTGTGCACGACCGCGGCCTCGGACAGCCCGGACAGCCGCTCCAGCAGCTCCGCCGAGAGCTTGAAGCCCACGGACGTCAACGCCGCGTCGAACTGCCGTGCGGCGGTGGCTCCTTCGCCCGCGGAGCCCCGGGGGGAGGGAAGGCGGTGGGTGTGCCGGATGACCAGCGATTCGAGACTGTGCGCCATTCGGGGATGATCGCAGAGGCGTGCGAGGCGGTGCACAGGAGTTTCCCGTACGCGCTCCGCCGCCGGCCGGCGGAGCCCCGGCGAAGCCGCTCCGCTGCTCGTCCGGCTCCACCCGCTCACCAAGGTTCCTGCCCGCAGCCTCAGCTGACCCGCGGTGAGCACCGTCCGGCCCGGCAAGGCGCCGGAGAGGCGGGGAGCTGCCCCGCGGTGCCGTGCTCTTCGAGGGCCGGCGCCTTTTCGCGCGGGTCGGTGAGGTCGGCCGTGTGTGCCCTGCGCGAGTCCCGGGCGGGAGGAGTGACGCAGGCCACAGCGCCACACTGTCCGATCGGTCAGAACTGACCGATCGGACAGTTATGGTTGAGGAATGGCACGCTCCGCCTCCGCCATGCGCGGTCAGATCCTGGAGTCGGCACTGCGACTGTTCGCCGTGCACGGCTTCCGCGGCACCTCGCTGCAGGACATCGCCTCCGACGCGGGCTGCTCGAAGGCGTCCCTCCTCTACCACTTCGCCGGCAAGGAAAAGATCCTCACCGAGCTGCTGACCCCCACCCGGGACGCCCTCGCCACGCTGCTCGACCGCGTGGCCGGGCTGACCGGCGGCCGGCTGGTGGAGGAGACCGTCGTCGGGTACGTCGAGCTGACACTGCGGTTCCGCCGCGAGATCCGGCTTCTCTTCGAGGACATCGCCGAGATGTCCTGCCACCAGGACCTCAACGTCATGGAGCTGGCGGACGGGCTGCTGGACGCGCTGGCCGGCCGCTCGCAACGGGCACCGGCCCGGGTGGCGGCGTGGATGGTGCTGGGCGCCGTCTTCATCACCGGTGCCGCCGATGACGAGGTGGCGCCGGACGAGGTACTGCGCGCCGAAATGATCCGCAGCGCGCTGCGGACGCTTGACCACACCCCCAGTTGACCCCTAACGGAAAGACCCCTCCTCCATGGCGACCCTGCTGTACCGGCTCGGGCGGTTCTCCTTCCGCAGAAGAGGCCGAATAGCCGCCCTCTGGCTGCTCCTGCTGACCCTGCTGGGTGTCGGCGCCGCCACCCTGATGGGCCCGACCAGCGACAAGTTCTCCATGCCGGGCACCGAGTCCCAGCGGGCGCTGGACGACCTCGACCGGCAGTTCCCGCAGGCCGGCGGAGCCACCGGAACCATCGTCCTCGCCGCGCCCGAGGGCGGGAAGCTGGACCCCGCAGCGGTGGCGCCCCTGGTGAAGGAAGCCTCCGGGATCGACGGCGTCACCGCCGCCATGGACCCGTTCCAGGCCGGCTCGGTCTCCCAGGACGGCCGCTACGCCCTGATCCAGGTGCAGTTCGACAAGGCCGCCGACGAGGTCACCGACGAGCAGAAGTCGGCCTACGAGGCGGTCGGCGCCGACGCCGAGGGCCTGCGGGTCGAGCACGGCGGCGAGGTCATGGGCGGTGAGGTGGAGATCGGCTCCACCGAGGCGCTCGGCGTCCTGGTCGCCGCGGTGGTCCTGGTCGTCACCTTCGGCTCGCTGGTCGCCGCCGGCATGACCCTGCTGAACGCGCTGATCGGCGTCGCGGTCGGCATGGCCGGCCTCTTCTCCCTGACCAGCGTGATCGAACTGACCTCCACCGCCCCCGTCCTGGCGCTGATGCTGGGCCTGGCCGTCGGCATCGACTACTCGCTCTTCATCACCTCCCGCTACCGCCAGTACCTCGCCGAGGGCCTGAAGCCCGAGGAGGCCGCCGGCCGCGCGACCGGAACCGCCGGCTCCGCCGTCGTCTTCGCCGGTGCCACCGTCGTCATCGCCCTGGCCGGCCTCTCCGTCGTCGGCATCCCCTTCCTGAGCGTGATGGGACTGGCCGCGGCGGGCACCGTCGCCGTCGCCGTGCTGGTCGCCCTCACCCTGCTGCCGGCCTTCCTCTCCTTCGCCGGCAAGAAGATCCTGCCGCGCAAGCAGCGCCAGGCGGACGGGAACACCGCCGAGGACGGCACCGCCGCCGAGGGCTTCGGCTTCGCCTGGGGCCGGCTCGTCGCCAAGCTGCGCGTGCCGTTCCTGGTCGTCGGCATCCTCGGGCTGGGCGCGCTCACCCTCCCGGCCCAGGACATGCGCATAGCCCTGCCGGACGCGGGCACCGCCGCCGAGGGCTCCCCGGCACGCGAGGCGTACGACCTGACGTCCGAGGGCTTCGGCGAGGGCTTCAACGGCCGTCTCATCGCCGTCGTCAACGGTGACGACGCGCAGTCCACCGGGGCGGCCGCCGAGAAGGCCACCGCCCTCATCAAGGACACCGACGGCATCCTGGCCGTGGCCCCGCCGCAGCTGAACGAGCAGGGCACCACCGCCCTGCTGGCCGTCATCCCCGAGGCCGGCCCGACCGCCGTCGCCACCGAGGACGCCGTCCACGACATCCGCGACCGGGTCGCGGACGTCGAAGGCGCCGACATCGCCCTCACCGGCGCGACAGCGCTGGGCATCGACGTCTCGGAGAAGCTCGCCGACGCCCTGCCGGTGTACCTGCTCCTGGTGGTGGGCCTGTCGGTCCTGCTGCTCATGCTGGTCTTCCGGTCGGTCCTGGTACCGCTGAAGGCGGCCCTGGGCTTCCTGCTCACCGTGGGCGCGACCTTCGGCATCACCGTCGCCATCTTCCAGGAGGGCCACCTCGCCGGCCTGGTGGGCGTCGACACCCCCGGCCCGCTGGTGAGCTTCCTGCCGATCCTGCTCATCGGCATCCTGTTCGGCCTCGCCATGGACTACGAGGTCTTCCTCGTCTCCCGCATGCGCGAGGACTTCGTCCACGGCGCCGACCCGCAGGCGGCCATGGTCAGCGGCATGGGTCACAACGCCCGCGTCGTCACGGCCGCCGCGCTCATCATGACGTCCGTGTTCGGGGGCTTCGTCCTGATGGACGACCCGATCATCAAGTCCATCGGGTTCGCCCTCGCCGTCGGCGTGGTCGTCGACGCCTTCGTCGTCCGCATGGCGCTGGTTCCGGCGGTGATGTCGCTGCTCGGCCGTGCCGCCTGGTGGCTGCCGGGGCCCGTCGACAAGGCCCTGCCCGACCTCGACATCGAGGGCGAGAAACTGAACCGGCAGCTGGCCGCGGAGACGCGCGACGAGACCCCCGTCCCGGTCTGACCCCCGTCCCGGTCTGACCCCCGTCCCGGTCTGACCCGCGCACCGGCCGGCCCGGACCGCACCCCGGAGGGCGGGACCCGCACAGCGGTCCCGCCCTCTTCCGTTCACCCCGTCCCACCTTGCCGAGGCCGGATCGCGGGCGTATGAACCGAACGCCGCGCACGAGCGGTTCGTCCACCGCTTCAGCGGGCCGGAGCCGAGAGCCTCGGCACTGGCCTATGTCCGGACGGGTCCCGGTTCCTGTTCCGGGCCGGGTTCCCCGTGCGCGGTGCGCAGGGGCGTCTCCCGCATCAGCAGGACGGCGGCCAGTGCGAGCAGGGCGAAGGGCACGGCGGCGGCGAACACGTCACCGAAGGCCTGCCCGTACACCGCCCGGACGTTCTCCACGGCCGAGGGCGGCAGCGTGCCCAGGTCCGGCAGTCCGCCGTCGAGCCCGGTCCCGGCCGCGGCGTGTGCGGAGGACAGGGCGTCCACGCGGGCGGTCAGCAGGGAGCCGAGTGCGGCGAGTCCGAGCACACCGCCGAGGCTGCGGGAAAGGACCACCAAGGTGGTGGTGGCGCCCAGGTCGTCCGGTGGCGCCGCGTTCTGGGCGATCGGCACGAGGTTCTGCGAGACGATGCCGACGCCCGCGCCTCCCGTGAACAGGGCGGCGCCCACCAGCGGCAGCGGGGTGTCCGCCGTCACGGTGCCCATGAGCGAGAAGCCGAGGACGAGCAGCAGTCCTCCGACGGCCAGGAGGCGTTTCCAGCGGCCCCGCGCGGCGATCAGACGGCCGGCGACGCCGGAGGTCACCAGCAGACCCGCGATCATCGGCAGGGTCAGCAGGCCCGACACGGCCGGCGACTGCGCCCGGGCGGTCTGGAAGTACTGACCCAGCAGGGCGGGGGCGGCGAACAGCGCCGGTCCGACCGCGAAACCGGCGAGCGCCGACAGGGCGACGGTGCGGTCGCGCAACAGGCGCAGCGGCACCAGCGGATCGGCGGCCCGTGACTCACGGCGGACGAACAGCACGGCCAGGACGAGCACGGCGCAGGCCGCTCCCGCGGTCGGCCAGGACACCCACGGGGCGCTGGTACCGGCCCGGGTGACGGCGAGGAGGAGCGTACCGACCACCGCGGTGAGCAGGGCCGCGCCCCAGAGGTCGGGACGGGTTCCGTGCGCAGCACGCCCGGAACCGGGCCCGGGCAGCCGCAGTGTCCGGTGGAGGGTGAGTCCGGCGCCGGCCGCGAGGAGCACGCCCAGATGGAAGCAGCCGCGCCAGCCCACCCCGGGGGTGTCGGCGAGGAGGCCGCCGAGCGGGGGGCCGGCGACCGTTCCGGCCGTGACGACCAGCGTGATGCGGCCGTTGTACCGGCCACGCTCCCGTGGCGGGACCAGCGCGGCCATGACGACCTGGGCCAGCGCGTTCACCCCGCCGGCTCCCAGCCCCTGCACGGCCCGGCCCGCGACGAGCTGCCCGACGTCACCGGCCAGCGCGCACCACGCCGACCCGAGGGCGAACAGGCCGAGCGAGCACTCGATCAGCGTCTTGCGGTCCGTGCGGTCGGCGAGCTTCCCCCAGAGCGGCAGGCTCAGCGTGGAGGAGACCGTCGTGGCCGCGACGACCCAGGTGAAGGCGGCCTGGCCGCCCTCCAGGTCGGTGACGACGCGGGGCAGCGCGGTGACGACCACGGTGCCGGCCAGCAGGCCGGCGAAGAGGCCGAGCAGCAGGGCGCGGAACGCGCGGCGGGTTTCGGCGGGGCTCATCAAGGGGGTGCCGAGCTGAGCCATGAGGGTCCTCGGGGGTTGCCGCCGCACGACGCGGCGGGGAGGGGCCGGGAGAGCATCGGGGAGGGATCGGGAGGGCAGGGCGAGGTGAGCGCCGGGGGGACACGGAACCGAAGAGGCGCCGCGACGGCTCGATGATGGCATCCGGCCGCGGGCGGCGGACGCCGTCCAGGAGCACACATATCGCCGCAGTTGGGGGAAAGTTCAGCCGGGTGAACAAGAGGTCTCCGCAAGTGATGCCGGGGTGAATGCCGGGCGTGCGCCGCAGGAGGAATGCGCAGTTCCTGGCCCGGCGCCGATCGCCGCGGAGGGACGCGCGACGCGGGACAGTTCACCTGAAGATCATTTCCCGCCCGTGGGCACCCCGGCAGGTCAACTCGCCGTGCTAGACACCGATGTGACAGACGATCACCCCGGACCGGGGTCGGCCGGCACGGTGAACGCCGTGGTCACCGGGGTTTTCCCGGTCCGGCACCGAGGCCGGGCCACGCTCGCCGCTCATCCGTACGCCTGGGAGTTACGCACGTGCTAGACGACCACCCTCGTGGCCTGCCGCTGACCCCGGGACAGTCGGGCATCTGGTTCGGCCAGCAACTGGCACCGGAGAGCCGCGCCTACAACCTCGGCGTCTACGTCGACATCACCGGCCCGCTCGACCTCGCGCTGCTGGCCGAGGCGACGCGCCGCTTCCTCGACGAGGCCGACGGATTCCGCGTCCGGATCGGGGAGCACGAGGGCGAACTGCGCCAGTGGGTCGAGCCGACCGGCGCGTGGGAACAGCTCTTCGTCGACATGTCGGCCGAGGCCGACCCCGAGGCCGCGGCCCACGCCTGGATGAAGGCCGACATGGCGCGCCCGCGCCTCCTGGGCCGCCCGCCGAACCTCACGAGCGCGGTGATCCGCGTCGCCGGGCAGCGCCACTGGTGGTACTCGGGCATCCACCACCTGATCAGCGACGGGTTCGGCGCCGGGATCGCCGTACGGCGCGCGGCGGCCCTCTACACCGCGCTCGCCGAGGGGCGCGACCCCGCGGAGGGCGCCCTGCGGCCGCTCCGGGAACTGCTGGACGAGCAGGCGGCCTACCGGGCCTCGGACGACTTCCGCGCCGACCGGGCGTACTGGCTGGAACGGATGGCCGGCCGGCCCGAGCCGACGGGACTGGCGGAGCGTGCCGCGTCGCCCTCCGCCCCGGTGCACCGGCGGACCTCGTGGCTGAACCCCGGGACCGAGTCGGGGATGCGGAAGGTCGCGCGGAGCGGCCGGTCGAGCTGGCCGGCCGCCTTCGTCGCGGGCGTCACCGCCTATCTGCACCGGATGACCGGGGCGGACGAGCTGGTGCTGGGCCTCCCGGTCACCGCGCGCGTCGGTTCCGTCGCGGAGGCCGCCCCCGGCATGGTGTCCAACGTCGTCCCGCTGCGGCTGGGGGTGGACCCCGGACTGACGTACGGCGAGCTGACCGCCCGGGTCGCGGCCGAGATGAAGAACGCGGTGCGGCACCAGCGTTATCCGGAGGCGGACCTCGCCCGCGACCTCGGTCTCTCCGCGGGGGGCCGGCTCTACGGGCCGGTCGTCAACGTCATGCCGTTCGGCCAGGACTTCGCCTTCGGCGGCCTCCGCGGCTCCCTGCGCAGTCTGGCCGTGGGACCGGTGGCCGACCTGTCGGTCGCCTGCTACGGCGGGCGCCCGGGACAGCGCGGCGCGATCGAGGTCGTCGTCGACGGGAACCCCGAACTGTACGCGGCCGGTGAACTGGCCGGGCACCACGAGCGGTTCCTGCGGCTGCTGGAGAGGCTCACCGCGGGGGACGACGCCGCCGCGCGGCCGATCGG
Organism: Streptomyces sp. NPDC044984; assembly: GCF_040646935.1. NCBI lineage: Bacteria > Bacillati > Actinomycetota > Actinomycetes > Kitasatosporales > Streptomycetaceae > Streptomyces > Streptomyces sp. NPDC044984. The sequence goes on along the minus strand of NZ_JBEZBE010000010.1, from coordinate 15,937 downwards.
CCACGGTGACCTGCTCGACGAGGACGAACGCCGGCGCGTGCTGGGCGGCTGGTCCGGCGGTGCCGGAGCCGTCGGCGAGGTCGCTCCCGCCGGGGAGGGCGGCGCGGGGAGCACCCCGGAGAGCGACCCGTGGCGGCTGGTCGCGGCGCAGGCGGCCCGGACCCCGGACGCCGTCGCGGTGACCGCCCGGGGGACGTCCCTGACGTACGGCGAACTGGTCGGTCGGGCGGCCCGGCTGGCCGGTGTCCTGGCCGGTCACGGAGTGGGGCCGGAGGACCGCGTGGCGCTGGCGCTGCCACGCTCGGTGGACCTGGTGACCGGCGTACTGGCCTGCCTGCGTGCCGGCGCCGCCTACCTGCCGCTGGACCTGTCGCACCCGGCGGAGCGGCTGGAGCTCATGGTGGCCGAGGCACGGCCGGCCGTGGTCCTGACGACGGCCGAACTGGCCGGACGGGTGCCGCGGGGACCGCGACGCGTGCTGATCGACGGGCCGTGGGACGCCGCCCCCGCCGACGCCCGAACCGGTGCTGATGCCCCGGCGGCGGGCGGCGTCGCGGCACCGCCCGTCACGGTGCACGGTTCGGCCGCGGCGTACGTCGTCTTCACCTCCGGGTCGACAGGACGGCCCAAGGGCGTGGTCGTCCCCCGGGCGGGCCTCGCCAACCTGCTGCTGGACATGGCCGGGCGGACCGGCCTCGGCGGCGGCGACCGCCTGCTCGCCGTGACCACGCTGGGCTTCGACATCGCCAACCTGGAGCTGCTCGCGCCCCTGGTGGCCGGTGCCGCGGTGGTGGTGGCCGGGCCCGACGAGACACGCGACCCGGCACGGCTGCGGCGGCTGCTGTCGGCCGAGGGCGTCTCGGTGATGCAGGCGACGCCGAGCCTGTGGCAGGCGGTGTCCGCGGAGGTCGCCCCCGTCCTCGGCGGCGTCCGGGTCCTCGTCGGCGGTGAGGCGCTGCCGGCCGCGCTGGCGCGTGAACTCGTCGCGTCCGCCGCGTCGGTGACCAACGTCTACGGACCCACGGAGACGACGGTCTGGTCGACCGCGGCGGACCTGTCGGCCGAGGACGCCGAAGCGGCGACGGTCACCGTCGGACGGCCGATCGCCGGTACCGCGGTGTACGTGCTGGACGGGGCGGCGCGACCCGCGCCGCCCGGCGTGGTGGGCGAGCTGTACATCGCCGGCGCCGGACTGGCGCGCGGGTACGCGGGGCGGCCCGGCCTGACGGCCGAACGCTTCGTGGCCGACCCCTTCGGCGCCCCCGGCACCCGCATGTACCGGACCGGCGACCTCGTACGGTGGACGCGGGACGGCCGGCTCGCCTACGTGGGCCGGGCTGACCAGCAGGTCAAGGTGCGCGGCCACCGTGTCGAGCCGGGCGAGATCGAGGCCGTGCTCGCGCGGCAGCCGGGCGTGGACCGTGCCGCGGTCGTGCTCCGCGAGGACACGCCGGGCCGGCGGCAGCTGACGGCGTACCTCGTCCCGGGCACGGAGCCGGTGGCAGACGGACCCGAGCTGGCCGAGGCACTGGCACGGCACCTTCCCCCGTACATGGTGCCCGCCGCCTTCATCACCCTCCCGGAACTGCCCCTGACGGCGAACGGCAAGCTCGACCGGGCCGCGCTGCCCGCGCCGGCGGCGGCCGTCCCCGGCGGTGGCCGGACACCACGGACCCCGGTCGAGGAGACCCTCTGCCGGCTCTGCGCCGGCCTGCTCGGCACACCGGGCGTGAGCGTCGACGACGACTTCTTCGCCCTCGGCGGCGACAGCGTCTCGGCGATGCGCCTGGTCGCCGCCGCACGCCGCGAGGGACTGACCCTCACCCTGCGCGACGTGTTCGAGCACCCGGCCGTGGCGGACCTCGCCGCCCGCGCGCTCCCGCGGGAGGACGCCACGGACGACGCCTCCCCGGCACCGGAGCCCCCGGACGCCCCCCTGTTCACCGAGGCGGAACTCCGGCTCCTGCGCGCCCGTCACCCGCGGCTCTCGGACGCCCTGCCCCTGACCCCCGTCCAGCAGGGCCTGCTGTTCCAGTCCCTGCACGACGCGCAGGCCGCCGGGGACGACGACTACACCGTGCAGCTCGGCTTCACGGTGGAGGGCCCGCTGGACGGACACCGGCTGCGTGCGGCCTGGCACGCCCTGCTGCGCCGGCACCCCGTCCTGCGCTCCGCGTTCGTCGCCGACGCCGCCGACGTACCGGCGCAGGTGGTGCTCGACGACGTCGAGCTTCCCTGGCGCGACGTGGACCTCGCACAGCCGCCCACGGACACCGACGACCGGGAGCGGGACCGGCGGCTGCGGCAGATCGCCGCCGAGGAACGGGCCGGACGCTTCGACCTGGCGCGCCCCCCGCTGCTGCGGATCGCCCTGGTGCGGCTCGCCCCCGAGCGGCACGCCGTGCTCTTCACCCACCACCACATGCTGCTCGACGGCTGGTCGCTGCCCCTGCTGGGCCGTGAGCTGTTCGCGCTGTACCACGACGAGCCCCTGCCGCCGGTGACCCCGGCACGCGCCTACCTGTCCTGGCTCGGACGGCAGGACCGCGACGCGGCCCGTGCCGAGTGGAGCGCCGCGCTCGACGGGCTCGACGCGCCGACGCTCCTCGTGCCGGACGCCGCCGGAGCGGCGGAGCCGGCGCAGGGCCGGTACACCGTCGACCTGCCGGCCCGTACCACCGACGCCCTGCGGGACCTGGCCGCCGCGCACGGCCTCACCCTCAACACCGTCCTCCAGGGCGCCTGGGCCCTCCTCCTCGCCGGGCTGACCGGGCGCGACGACGTCGTGTTCGGCACCACCGCCGCCAGCCGTCCCGCCGATATCGACGGGGCCGAGTCCATGGTCGGACTGTTCGTCGACACCGTCCCCGTACGCGTACGGCTGCGTCCGGCGGACGACCTGCTCGGTGTCCTGCGCGGGATGCAGCGCCGGCAGTCGCGCCTCGCGGCCGCCGCGCACCTGGGCCTGCCGGACATCACCCGCCCGACCGGGCTCGACCGGCTCTTCGACACCGTCCTGACCTTCGAGAACTTCCCCGTCGACCCGGCCGCCTTCCGGCCGGGCCCCGGCCTCGGCATCACCGGTCCGCACGTCCACGCGGGCACCCACTACGCGCTGACCCTGCTGGTGGTGCCGGAGGACGCCGGGCTCAGCCTGCGGTTCGGCTACCGGACCGGAGCCTTCTCGCCGGAGGACATCGCCCTCGTCGGCGAACGGCTGGTGCGGCTGCTGGAAGGGCCGCTCGCCGACCCCGCCCGGACCGTCGGCTCCGTCGACGTGCTCCTCCCCGAGGAACGGCGGCAGGTGCTGACGGAGTGGAACGACACCGCCGTGCCGGTGCCGCCCGTCACCGTGCCCCAACTGGTCGCGGCACAGGCGGCGGCCACGCCCGACGCGACCGCAGTGGTGCACGGGGACGGCGGGGACGGCACCGAGGAGCTGACGTACGCCGGGTTCGACGCCCGGGTGGCGGCGCTCGCGGCGCTGCTGCGCGAGCGCGGGGCCGCGCCCGAGACCCGCGTGGCCGTCGCCGTGCCGCGCTCGGCGGACCTGCTCGTCGCCGTCCACGCCGTGCTGCGCGCGGGCGCGGTGTACGTGCCGGTGGACCCGGACCTGCCGGCGGAGCGGATCGGACTGCTGCTGGACGAGGCGGCCCCGGCCTGCGTCCTCACCACGCGCGCCCTCGCCGGGCGGTCCCCCCGCCTGGGCGGCCCGGACACGATCCTCCTCGGGGACGGCGCGCCCGCCGGCGACCGGGGAGCCCTGACCTCGCCGGTCCCCGTGGCGCCCGCCTCGGCCGCGTACATGATCTTCACCTCGGGCTCGACCGGCCGTCCGAAGGGCGTCGTCGTCTCCCACGAGGCCATCGCCAACCGGGTGCTGGGCATGCAGCGGGAGTTCGCCCTGACCGCAGACGACCGGGTGCTGCACAAGACGCCCGTCGGGTTCGACGTGTCCGTGTGGGAGCTGCTGTGGCCGCTGACCACGGGCGCCGCGGTGGTCGTGGCACGCCCCGGCGGGCACCGTGACCCGGAGTACCTGGCGGCCGCCGTCGAGACCCACCGGGTGACGACGGTGCACTTCGTCCCGTCCATGCTCCGGGTGTTCCTCGACGAACCCGCCGCGGCCGCGGCGGGGGCCGGGCTGCGGCGCGTGATCTGCAGCGGCGAGGCGCTTGCGGCCGAACTCGCCGACACCTGCCTCGGCCTCCTCGGCGTTCCGCTGTTCAACCTCTACGGGCCGACCGAGGCGGCCATCGACGTCACCCGGTGGAGCTGCGTCCCCGCCGAGGCGGGCACCACGGCGCCCGCCGGTACGGGCACGGTCCCCATCGGCGGTCCGGTGGACAACACCCGGGTGTACGTGCTCGACGCGGCGCTCCGGCCGGCCGCCCCGGGCGTCGCGGGTGAGCTGTACCTGGCGGGACGCCAGCTCGCCCGCGGCTACCCGGCCCTGCCCGGGACGACCGCGCTCCGCTTCGTGGCCGACCCCTTCGGCCCCGCGGGCGGCCGCATGTACCGCACCGGCGACCTGGCGCGGTGGCGCGGCGACGGCACGCTGGAGTACCTGGGCCGGACCGACCACCAGGTCAAGATCCGGGGGGTGCGCGCGGAACCCGCCGAGATCGAGGCCGCGCTCGCCGGGCACCCGGCGGTGCGCCGGACCGCGGTGATCGTGCGGGAGGACGAGCCGGGCCGGCCGCAGCTCACCGCCTACGTGGTGCCGGCCCTCCACGGGCGTGACACGGACGTGTCCGGGTCCGAGCGGGTACGGGCACAGGTACAGGAGTGGAACGCCGTCTGGGAGTCGGTCTACGCGCCCGCCGCCCAGGCACCGTCCGCACCGGGTACCACCGGCGGACCCCCCGCCTTCGGCGACGACTTCTCCAGCTGGGACAGCAGCTACGACGGCCGGCCCCTCCCGCACCGGGAGATGAGCCGCTGGCGCGACGCGACCGTGGAGCGGATCCGCACCCTGCGTCCCGTCCGCCTGCTGGAGATCGGCGTCGGCGCGGGCCTGCTGCTGTCACGGCTCGCCGGGGACACCGAGACCTACTGGGCGACCGACTTCTCCGCCGCGGTGATCGGCACGCTGCGCGACCGGCTGCCCGGCCACCTCGCCGGCCGCGTCACCCTGCGGCACCGGGCGGCGGACGACACCGGGGGCCTGCCCACCGGATTCTTCGACACCGTCGTGCTGAACTCGGTGATCCAGTACTTCCCGGACGCCGGCTACCTGGACCGGGTGATCCACGCCGTCACGCCGCTGCTGGCCCCCGGCGGGCGGATCTTCGTCGGTGACGTACGGGACCTGCGGGCCGCCCGCGTCTTCGAGACGGAGAAGCACCTCGTCCGCCTCCCCCCGGGCCGGCACACCGGCACCGCGGAACTGCGCCGGTCCATCGGCCGGGCCCTGCTGAACGAGAACGAACTCCTCGTCGACCCCGCCTGGTTCACCGCGCGGACCGGCGCCGGCACTCCCTTCACCGCCGCGGACGTCCAGGTCAAGCGGGGCCGTTACCGCAACGAACTCAGCCGCTACCGCTACGACGTCGTCCTGCACACGGCCCCGGCGGCCGCGGCGCCGCCGGCCGACAGCCACGACGCCGGCGACGGAACAGACCTGGACGGGCTGCGGCACATCCTGTCCACGACCCGCCCGGCCCGGCTGCGCGTGTCGGGACTCCCCGACGAGCGCACCGCCCGGCAGGTCCTGGCGGCCCGGCGGCTGGACGAGGGGACCGAACCCGCCCGTGCCGCGCGCCTCCTCGCGGACGACGTCCCGGTGCCCGGCGCGGTGGACCCCGAGGACCTGTACGCCCTCGCCGGGGAACTGGGCTACCGGGTGGCCGTGGCGCCGTCGGCGACCGGCCCCGGCGCGGTGGACGCCGTCTTCCGGCGCACGGACGCCCCGGACTCCCCGACCGGTGCGGCCACCCCGGACGCCGTGACCGGTGAAGTGCTGTGCGCCTACCGGGCCACGACGGAATCCGTCCCGGCCCGGGCGCGGCACACCAACGACCCGGGCCTCGCCCGCAGGCTCGCCGTGCTCCCGGCCGAACTGCGGACCCTCGCCGAACGCACCCTGCCCGACGCCCTCGTGCCCGCCGCCTTCGTGGTGCTGGCGGAGCTGCCGCTCACCACGAACGGCAAGCTGGACCGTGCCGCCCTTCCGGCGCCGGACTTCGCGGCCGCACCGGACAGCCGGGCGCCGCGCGACGCGACCGAGCAGGCCCTGTGCACCGCCTTCGCCCGGCTGCTGGGCGTCCCGCACGTGGGGATCGACGACAGTTTCTTCGCACTGGGCGGCGACAGCGTGCTGGCCATGCGGCTGGTGGGCGCCGCGCGCCGGGCGGGGATCGGCCTGGCCGTCCGCGACGTCTTCGCGCACCCCACCGTCGCGGCCCTCGCCTCCGTGGCGCGGGAAGCCGAGGGCACCGACGCCGCCGAAGCGCCGGAGGCGGCACGCGAGGAGCCCCTGCTGCCGCTGCCGGCGCCGGTGCGCGAGCGGCTGACCGCCCCGTACCCGGGCCCGGCGGACATGCCCGTCCTCCCGCTGACGCCGTTGCAGGAAGGACTGCTCTTCGAGTCCCTGACCGCCGCACGGGCCGGGGAGGACGGTCCGGCCCGGGCGGACGACTACACCGTCCAGCTGTCGCTCACGCTGGACGGTCCCCTCGACCCGGTCCGGCTGCGCACCGCCTGGGCCCGGCTGCTGGCCCGGCACGGCAGCCTGCGGGCCGCCTTCGTGCACGACGCGGACGCGGGCCCGGTGCAGATCGTCTCCGGCGAGGTGGAACCGCCCTGGCGGGAGACGGACCTGTCCACGGCCGACGGGCCGGAGCGGGAGTCGCGGCTCGCCGAGCTGCGGGCCGCGGAGCGACGGACCCCGTTCGACCCGGCGCGGCCGCCGCTGTTGCGCGTGGCGCTGGCCCGGCTGGCCCCGCACCGGCACACGATGATCGTGACCTACCACCACATCCTGCTCGACGGCTGGTCACAGCCGCTGCTGCTGAACGAACTGCTGACCGCCTACGCCGAGCCGGACTCCCTCCCCCCGGCGCCGCAGTTCGAGCGGTACCTGTCCTGGCTCGCCCGGCAGGACAAGGACGCGGCACGGCGGGCGTGGCGGCAGGCGCTCGACGGCGCCGAACCGACCCTCGTGGTGCCGGTGACCGGCAGCCGGACCGACCACGACGACACCGGCAGCACGGCGTACGCACCCGGGCACGAGGTCGTGGAGCGCCTGCTGCCCCCGGACCTGACGTCCCGCCTGACCGCGCACTGCCGCCGCCACGATCTGACACCGGCCACCCTGGTGCAGGGCGCGTGGGCCACCCTGATCGGCGCGCTGACGGGCCGTGACGACGTCGTCCTCGACGCTCCGAACGCGGGCCGCCCGGCCGACGTCGAGGACGTGGAGTCCGTCATCGGTCTGTTCATCAGCACCGTTCCGGTGCGGGTGCGCCTCGACCCGGTGCGGCCGATGGCCGCCGTCCTGCGCCGGCTGCAGGACGAGCAGTCCCGTCTCGCCGCCCACCAGCACCTCGGACTGCCGGAGATCCAGCGGCAGACCGGTGCCGGAGCGCTCGCCGACACGATGGTGGTGTTCCTCAACTTCCCGCTGGACCCGGCCGTGTTCCGGCCGGCGGACGGCATCCGCGTCTCCGCCGTCGACGGTGGGGTGGCCACGAGCTACCCGCTGCGGCTGCTCGCCACCCCCGGCGAGCGGCTGCACCTCACCCTCGGCTACCACACCTCCGCCTACGACCGGACCGCCGCCGAAGCGCTCATGGACCGGCTGGTGCGCCTCTTCGAGGAGTTCGGCGACGGCCTGGACCGGCCCGCAGGACGCGCCGGCGTCCTCACCCCGCGCGAACGCGGCCACCTGCTGACCGCCTGGCAGGGAGCACAGGACGGGACCACGGCGGACGGCACCGTCACCGGCGTCCTCGAGGACCGGACGGCCACCGCCCCCGACGCCCCGGCGGTCCTCTTCGGGGACGAGTGGCTCACCCACCGCGCACTGCACGCCCGCGCCAACCGCCTCGCCCGCCTGCTCGTCTCCCGGGGCGCCGGGCCCGAACGGACCGTCGCCGTCGCGGTGCCCCGCTCCCCGGACCTGGTGGTGGCCCTGCTGGCGGTCCTCAAGGCCGGCGCGGCGTACCTCCCGGTGGACCCCGGTTACCCGGCGGACCGCATCGCGTACATGCTCGGCGACGCCGGGCCGGTGACGGTGCTGACCACCACCGGGGCGGCCGCGTCACTCCCCGAGGACGCCCGCTCCGGCGCCGTACGGCTCGACGCCCCCGACACCGGACGCGCGCTGCGCGCCCTGCCGGACGGCGACCTCACCGACGACGAGCGCACCGCGCCGCTGAGGCCCGGCCACCCGGCCTGCGTCATCCACACCTCGGGCTCCACCGGGCGGCCCAAGGCGGTCGTGGTGCCGCACGAGGGAGTCGCCGCCTACTTCTCGTACCTGACGTCCGGGACCGCCCGGCTCGGCCCCGACGACGTCGTGCTCAACCTGGCGTCCGTCTCCTTCGACCCCTCGGTGCGCGACATCCTGGGCACCCTGGCCGCCGGCGGGCGCGTCGTCATGGTGCCGCCGGACGAGGCCAACGACGCACGCGCCCTCGTCCGCGCCATGCACCGCCACCGGGTCACCGTGCTGCTCTCCGTCGTACCGTCCCTGCTGGCCGCCCTGAACGAGGAGGCGGCACAGCTGCCCGCCGGTGAACGCCCCTCCCCGCGGCTGGTGATGACCTGCGGCGAAGCGCTCACCGAAAGCCACCTCCGGCAGACGGCCGCCCTCGGGAACCCGCTGGTCGTCAACCAGTACGGGCCCACCGAGGCGACCATGAGCAGCACCTTCCAGGCGGTGGACGAGCCCGGGGCACGGCGGTCCGGCGGGCGCTTCCTGATCGGCCGTCCCCGCCCGGGCGTCCGCGCCTACGTCCTGGACCACCGGCTGCGCATGGTCCCCGCCGGAACGCCCGGCGAGCTCTACCTGGCCGGACCCGGCGTCACCCGGGGGTACGCGGGCCGCCCCGGCGCGTCCGCCGAGCGCTTCCTCGCCGACCCGTACGGCGGGCCCGGCACCCGCATGTACCGCACCGGCGACCTGGCCCGCTGGACCGCGGACGGTCGCCTGGACCACCTCGGCCGCGTCGACCACCAGGTCAAGGTGCGCGGCCACCGCGTCGAACTCGGCGAGATCGAGGCGGTCCTGGAGCGCCACGGGGCGGTCTCCCGCGCCGTCGCGGACGCACGCCGGGACACCCCCGGGGGCGACCTCCGACTGGTCGCCTACGTCGTCCCGGAGACCGGGGCCGGAACCGCAACCGGGCCCGAGAGCGCCCCGGCCCCGGCCGAGCTGCGCCGCCACGCCGCGGCCGGCCTGCCCGGCTACATGGTGCCCTCCGCGTTCGTCGTCCTGGACCGGCTGCCGCTCACCCCCAACGGCAAGGTCGACCGCCGCGCCCTGCCCGGTCCCGGCGCCGCGGACGGCTCCGCGGCGGACGGCGGCCGCGAGGCGCGCACGCCGCTCGAGGAAGTGCTGTGCGGCCTGTACGCGCGGCTCCTCGGCGTCGGCCGGATCGGCATCGACGACAGCTTCTTCGACCTGGGCGGACACTCGCTGCTCGCCACCCGCCTCGTCGCCCACATACGCAGCGCGCTCGGCGCCGACCTGCCGGTCCGCACCGTCTTCGAGGCCCCCACGGTCGCGGAACTCGCCGAACGCGTCGCCGCCGCCGCGGGCGCCCCGCCCCGTCCCCGTCCCGCCGCCGGCCCCAGGCCCGACGACATCCCGCTGTCCTCCGCCCAGCGCCGCCTGTGGTTCCTGCACCGGTTCGCCGAGGGCGCCGCGGACGGCTACCACATGCGGGTGGTGCTGCGACTGCGCGGTCCCCTCGACCTCCCCGCGCTGCGCGCCGCGCTCGCCGACCTGACCGCCCGTCACGAGGCGCTGCGCACCGTCTTCCCCGACGTCGACGGCCGCCCCCGCCAGGAGATCCTGGACGCCGGTGACGAGCGGGCCCGCCCGGAACCGGAGGCGGTCCGCGTCGCGGAGGCGGACCTGACCGCCGAGCTGGAGCGGACCGTCCGCCGGCCCTTCGACCTGGCCGCCGAGATCCCGCTGCGGGCGGCCCTGCTCGAGCTGGGGGAGGACGACCACGTCCTGGCACTGGTGCTGCACCACATCGCCGCCGACGGCTGGTCGTTCGGACCGCTGGCGGCCGACCTGTCCACCGCCTACCGCAGCCGTGTGCGAGGGCGGGCGCCCGACTGGGCCCCGCTGCCCGTCCAGTACGCCGACTACAGCCTGTGGCAACACGACCTGCTCGCCGACGACGACGCGGAGGGGATGACGGGACGTCAGCTCGCGTACTGGCGGCAGCGGCTCGCGGACCTGCCGGACCGCATCGACCTGCCCGTGGACTTCACTGCCGCCGCGTCCGGTGACCCCACCACCGCCGCACCGGACGACTCCACCGGCACCGCACCCGGCGGCTCGTACCTCTTCCGCATCCCGGCACCGCTCCACGCCCGCCTGGCGGAGCTGGCCCGCGAGCACTCCGCCACCGTCTTCATGACGCTCCAGGCCGCCCTCGCCGCGCTGCTGACCCGCCTCGGCTCCGGTACGGACATCCCGCTCGGCACGGCCGTGGCCGGGCGCGGCGACGAGGCGCTGGAGGACCTCGTCGGCTGTTTCGTCAACACGCTCGTCCTGCGCACCGACACCAGCGGCGACCCGGACTTCCGCGAGCTGCTGCGGCGGGTGCGGGAGACCGACCTCACCGCCTACGCCCACCAGGACGTGCCCTTCGAGCGGCTCGTCGACCACCTGGGCGTGACCCGCTCCCTGGACCGCAACCCGCTGTTCCAGGTGATGCTGGCCGCCCAGCCCGAGCCGACCCGCGACGCCGTCGAACTCCCCGGCCTCACCACCGAGCCGATCCGCGTCGGCGCCGCCACCGCCCGCTTCGACCTCTCCTTCAACATGGCCGAACACCGCACCCCCGAGGGCGCTCCGGACGGGATCGACGGCCGTGTCGAATACCGCGCGGACCGCTTCACCCCCGCGACGGTACGGCTCCTCACCCGGCGCTGGACCCGGCTCCTGGAGTCCTTCGCCGACGACCCGGACCTCACCGTGTCCCGGGCCGCCACCACCGCCGGCGACGAACGCCGACGCGTACTCACCGACTGGAACGACACCGCCATGCGCGTCCCGCCCGCCACCGTGCCCGAACTCCTCGCCGACCGCGTCGCGCGCACCCCGCACGCCGAGGCCGTCGTCTGCGGTGCCGACCGGCTCACCTACGCGCAGCTGGACACCCGCGTCGACGCCCTCGCCCGCCGCCTGCGCGCGCTCGGGGCCCGGCCGGAGCGCCGCGTCGCGGTGCTTGTCCCGCGCTCGGCCGGCCTGCCCGTGGCCCTGCACGCGGTCCTGCGCACCGGTGCCGCGTACGTGCCCGTGGACCCCGACCTTCCGGCGGGACGCGTCGCCCTGCTGCTCGCCGACACCGACCCGGTGTGCGTGGTGACCACCCAGGAGACGCGCGGCCTGCTGCCCCCCGCCGTGCGGGCCCCGGTCCTGCCGCTCGACGGGCCGCCCGGACCACCGGACGACGCCGGGCCCGCCGCCGGGTTCGCGGCACCGCACCGCGACAGCACCGCCTACGTCATCCACACCTCCGGCTCGACGGGACGCCCCAAGGGCGTCGCCGTCCCGCACCGGGCCGTCGTCAACCGGCTGTGGGGCATGCAGGAGCAGTACGGTCTCCGGTCCGACGACCGGGTGCTGCACAAGGCCTCCGCCGGCTTCGACGTCTCCGTGTGGGAGCTGTTCTGGCCGGTGCTCGCCGGCGCCGCCGTGGTCGTCGCCGAGCCCGAGGCGCACCGCAACCCCGCCCGGCTCGCCGAGCTGATACGGGACCGGTCCGTCACCACCGCGCACTTCGTGCCGACCGTCCTGCGCGCCTTCCTGGACCAGCCGGCCGCCGCCGGCTGCACCGGACTGCGCCGGGTGTTCTCGGGCGGCGAGGCCCTGCCCGCCGGCCTCGTACGGCGCTTCCACGACGTGCTCGGCGCCTCGGGCGTGGCTCTCTTCAACCAGTACGGTCCCACCGAGGCCACCGTCGACGTCACCTGGTGGCGCTGCCCCGCCGACCCAGAGGGCCCGCCGCCGCTCGGCCGGCCGGTCGCCAACACCCGCCTGTACGTCCTCGACGCGGCCCTGGAGCCGGTGCCGCCGGGCGCCTCCGGCGAGCTGTGGATCGCCGGTGCCCAGCTGGCCCGCGGCTACCTGGGCCGCCCCGGCGCCACGGCGGAGAGCTTCGTCGCGGACCCCTTCGGGCCGCCCGGCGCCCGGATGTACCGCAGCGGCGACCTCGCCCGCTGGACGGACAACGGCGAACTGGAGTACCTGGGCCGCGTCGACGACCAGGTCAAGATCGGCGGCGTACGCGTCGAACCGGGCGAGGCCGCGGCCGCGCTCGGCGAGCAGGAGGACGTGGGCGCCGCCGTGGTCGTGGCCCACGAGGCTCCCTCCGGCGGCCGGCGCCTGGTCGGCTACGTCGTGCCCGAACGGGGCCGCGCCCTGGACGGCGGACAGGTGCGCCGCCGGGCCGCCGACACCCTGCCCGAGCACCTGGTCCCCGCCGAGATCATGGTGCTCGACGCCCTCCCCGTCACCCCCAACGGCAAGCTGGACCGCGCGGCCCTGCCCGTGCCCGACCCCACCGGCACCGCGGACGGAGGACGCGCGCCGCGCACCCCGGCCGAGGAGACCCTCCGCGGCATCTTCGCCGAACTGCTCGGCGTCGATGCCGGGAGCGTGGGCGCAGACGACGGGTTCTTCGCGCTGGGCGGGGACAGCATCATGTCGATCCAGCTGGTCAGCCGGGCGCGGCGGGCCGGTCTCGTCCTCACTCCGCGCGACGTCTTCACCCACCAGACGGTGGCCGGACTCGCGCGGGTCAGCGGGCGCGCGGACGACCGGCCGGCCGTCCGCGCCGAGGACGACGGGACGGGCCCCGTCGAACTCACCCCGATCGTCCACCGGTTGCGCGAGCGTCACGGACCCGTCGACGCCTTCCACCAGTCGGTGCTGCTCCGGGTTCCGGCCGGGCTGGGGGAGGAGCGGCTGACGGCGGCGGTACGGGCGCTCCTCGACCACCACGACGCCCTGCGGCTGCGGCTGACCCGGACGGCGGGCGGACTGGTCTGGGCGCTGGAGGTGGGTGAGCGGGGCTCGGTGGACGCCGCCTGGTGCGTGCGCCGGGTGCCTCTCGCCGGTACCGATGTGACGGCCGAGACGCGGGCCGCGGTGGCGCGGCTGGCGCCGGAGTCGGGCGTGATGGTGCAGGCGGTGTGGTTCGACGCGGGTCCGGAGGCGTCGGGCCGGCTGCTGGTCGTGGTGCACCACCTGGCGGTGGACGGGGTGTCGTGGCGCGTCCTGCTGCCGGACCTGCGGCAGGCGTGGGAGGCGCTGGCGGCGGGCGAGCAGGTGCGGCTGGACCCGGTGGGCACGTCGTTCCGGCGCTGGGCGGGGCTGCTCGGCGAGCGGGCGCAGGACCCGGCGCTGCTGGCGGAACTCCCTTACTGGACCGAGACGTTCGCGGCCCCGGAGCCGCCGCTCGGTTCCCGCCCGCTGAACCCCGTGCAGGACACGGTGGGCACGGCGCGGCAGCTGACGGTGACGCTGCCGGAGGCGCACACGGGTCCGCTGCTGTCGTCCGTCCCGGCCGCCTTCCACGGCGGGGTCGACGACGTGCTGCTGGGCGCGCTGGCCCTCGCGGTGCGTCAGTGGCGCGAGGCGCGGGGGGTGGACACCGGCGGCGGTGTGCTGGTCGACCTGGAGGGCCACGGCCGCGACACCGACCGGCCGGACGTGGACCTCTCCCGCACGGTGGGCTGGTTCACCCGTGTCCACCCCGTACGGCTCGACGTCACGGGCGACGACCCCGTGGACGCGGCCAAGCAGGCCAAGGAGCAGCTCGGCCGGGTTCCGGGCCGGGGCTCCGGCCACGGCCTGCTGCGCCACCTCAACCCGCAGACGGCCCCGCTCCTCATGCACTGCGCCCGGCCGCAGATCGGCTTCAACTACCTCGGCCGTACGACCGCGTCGCTGTCCACGTCGGAGAACGGCGACTGGACGGTGGCCGACGACGCGCACGCCCTGGGCGCCGGCACCGATCCGGCCACTCCGCTGCTGCACGCGCTCGACGTCAACGCGGTCGCGGTCGACGGTGCGGACGGCCCGGTGCTGTCGGCGACGTTCGCGTGGGCGGGCGGTCTGCTCGACGAGGCGGAGGTGCGGGAGCTGGCCGAGCGGTGGCTGCGGGCGCTGGAGACCCTCGCGGGCACGGATGCCGGGGCCGGCGGTCACACGCCGTCCGACTTCCCCCTCGTACCGGCCCTCACCCAGGAACAGGTGGAGGCCCTCGAGGCCGCGTACCCCGGCCTGGAGGACGTCCTCCCGCTCTCCCCGCTCCAGGAGGGCCTGCTCTTCCACGCCGTCTACGACGGCGGCGAGAGCGACGTCTACACCCCGCAGCTCTGCCTGGACCTCGAAGGCCCGCTCGACGCGGACGCGCTCAGGGCCGCCTGTACGGCGCTGCTGGCCCGGCACGCCAACCTGCGGGCCGCGTTCGTCCACGACGTCACGGACACCCCCGTCCAGGTGATCGCCCGCGATCCCGGACTCCCGTGGCGCACGGCCGACCTGAGCGGCCTGCCCGACACCGAACAGGCCGCTCAGAGCGACCGGATCGCGGACGCGGAACTCGCCGAGCGCTTCGACCCGGCGCGCCCGCCCCTGCTGCGGGCCGCGCTGCTCCGCCTCGGCGACAAGCGCCACCGGCTGGTACTGACGCACCATCACCTCCTGCTGGACGGCTGGTCGGTGCCCGTCCTGGCCCGGGACCTGTTCGCCCTGTACGCGGCCGGGGGACCGGCGGCCACACTGCCCCGGGTCGCCCCCTACGGCGACTACCTGCGCTGGCTGGCCGCGCAGGACCGTGACCAGGCGCACGCCGCCTGGGCCCGGGCCCTGGACGGAGTGGACGAGCCCACGCTCGTCGCCCCCGCCGCCACCGACCGGACGGCGCCGGCCGCGCGCCCCGGACGGGTGCACCCCGAGCTGCCCGAGGGCCTCGCCACCCGCCTCGTCACCTGGGCCCGGTCCCGCGGGCTCACCGTCAACACCGTCCTCCAGGGCGCCTGGGCGCTGCTGCTGTCCCGGCTGACCGGCCGCGACGACGTGGTCTTCGGCACGACGGTGTCCGGCCGGCCGCCGGAGGTGCCCGGCGTCGAGACCATGGCGGGCCTGTTCATCAACACCCTGCCCGTCAGGGCGCGGCTGGACCAGGACCGGACCCTCGAGGAACTGCTGCGCGCACTCCAGGGCGAGCAGGCGGAACTGACGGCCCACCAGTACCTGGGCCTGAACGACATCCACCGCCTGGCCGGAGTGCCGCGCCTCTTCGACTCGGCCATGGTCTACGAGAACTACCCGGTCGACGAGAAGGCCACGGCCCTCACCGGCACCTCCCTCACCCTCACCCGCGCGCAGACCCGTGAGGCGGCCCACTACCGGCTCATGCTGATGGCCGCACCGCACGAGCGGGGACTGTCCCTGCGCATCGAGTACGCGCCCGCCGCGTTCGGGGACGAAGAGGCCCGCGTGATCGCCGACCGGTTCGTCCGGGTGCTGCGGACGTTCGTGGACGAGCCCCACCGGACCGCCGGTACGGTCGAGGTCCTCACCGCCGGGGAGCGGCACCGCATCCTCGCCGACTGGAACGACGCCGACGCGGATTCGGTGAGGTCCGCGACGAGTGTCGTCGAGGCGTTCGCGGCGCAGGTGGCGCGTACGCCGGAGGCCGTGGCCGTCCGCTGGGACGGCGGCGTGCGGACGTACCGC